>JANYDX010000064.1 GCA_025363395.1 Verrucomicrobiota bacterium | reverse complement strand
GCGCACGGTGTACGAAGCGCTGGGCGCACATATCACCGTCGTGGATGCGGCGCCTTTGTATGCTTCGCCCGATGAGGAAGCTTTTCACCACCGGCTGGGCGAACTCTCCCAGCATTTGGAATGGGACCGCATCGACCTGGTCGTGTGCAACACACTCGTCAGTTTCTGGGGCGTGCTGATGGCGCGCCGCGCGGGCAAGCCCTCGCTGTTCTACATCCACGAAAGCTCGACGGTCTTCCGGTTTTTCGAGGTCAAGCTGGAGCTGGGTCTGCATGCGCTGGTGCACGAAGCACTCGGCCGGGCCACGCACACCTTGTTCCTCTGCGCGGCGACGCGCGCGTATTACGAAGACAGCAACCGGCAGGATAATTTCCGCATCGTTCCAAGCTGGATCCACCTCGATGCCATCGACGAATTCCGCCAGCGCCATACGCGGGCGGAGATGCGGAAAAAACACGGATTCTCCGAGGACGAGGTCGTCATCGCCAACATCGGCACCATCTGCGAGCGGAAGGGCCAGCATATTTTCATTCGCGCCATCGACCACTTTAACAACAACCAGGGCCATCGCGGAAAATTCCGCTTTGTCATGGTCGGGGCGCGGCCCGGGATTTATCTTGATCTGCTGTTGCGCGATCTGAAACGGCTCGGCCTGCCCAATGTCACGCTCGTACCGGAGACGCGCGAGGTGTTCGATTTCTTCGTCGCAGCCGACCTGTTTGTCTGCACCAGCTATGAGGAATCCTTTCCCCGCGTGGTGATGGAGGCGATGGCTTTCCGCACGCCGCTGGTGACCACGGACGTCCACGGCATCGCCGAAATGATCGGTCAGCGGCAGCAGGGCTACCTCGTGCCGCCGGGTAATCATGTCGCGCTGTCGAAAATGATGTGGACCTGTCTCGCCAAGGAGCGCAGTGGAAAATCGCTCGCCCCGACCGCCTATTCAAAGGCGCTGCGCTATTATGATTACGACAAGGTGTTGCCGTACCACGTCGAGCTTGCCCGGGAAGCGGTGCTCGCGCAGGACTGAAGCCGGGCCGGTGCGCTCCGCACTTGCCAGACGGTGACAAACTGCTTTTCCCAAAGCATCGCCCCTCCTGTTGTGTTCAAACGATTACGCCCATTCCTGTTTGCCCTCGCACTGATCGCCACCGTGTGCGGACTGCGCTGGCCGGGCTTGGGCAAGACGGTCTGGAACCTCGACGAAGGTTCCACCTTTACGATGGCGGAAGTGGTCCGCAGTGGCGGCGTCATGTATCGCGATGCCGCGGACAACCGCACGCCGCTGGTGCCGTACGCCAAGGCGCTCATCCTCGAGGTGGTCGGCGACTGGAATATTCGCGGCGCACATATCGCCGTGGCGATCATGATCGGATTAACGGCGGTCTGGTTGTGGCGGCTGGGACGCCAGGGTCGGGACGAGATGACCGGTGCCCTGGCCGCGGTTTATTTCGCGCTGTTGAGTTTCATCATGCTGGGTGCGGTGGACGCCATGTCCGCCCACACTGGCTGGTTTCTGATTTTTTTCTCGGCTCTGGGCATGTGGGCATTCGTGGCCGCGCTGGCGCGCTCATCGGGCTGGCTGGCTGCAATCGCCGGCACGCTCTTCGCCTTCGCCGGACTGGCGAAGCAGCCGGGCATTCTCGATGGCGGCGTGTGTCTCGTGTTGTGCGCGCTTGTCGCCTTGACTGCGCCGGAGCGCCGCCGTGACTGCCTGCGGCTGGCCGCGTTATTCATCCTGGGCTTCGCCTGGCCGCTGGCCGCGACCTATGGGTATTTCGCGGCGCACGGAGCGTGGCGGGACTTCCTCCAGTATTCGTGGTACTACAACACGCGATTGTATGTGCCGGAAGTACCGTTCCGCGAGCGCTTGCTCGCCATCCGCACCCCATTTCAACTGGCGCAGGAAAACACGCCTTTCGCCCTCTGGCTGGGAATCGCGGGCTTCGCCGCATTGATTGCGCGGGCGCTGCCGGATTTGTGGAAGCGTCCGAAACAGTTGCCAGTGCTGCCGTGGCTGATTCTCGGCTGGTTGGCGAGCGGCCTGATTTCCACGGTGCTGAGCGGGCGGGACTTCGCACATTACTCGATTCAAGTCCTGCCCGGTCTAAGCCTGGCGTGCGGCTGGGTGACGGCGCGAGCCTGGGAAAAATCGGCCAACTGGCGGGCGCGAGGACCGCAAATTGGAAAATGGCTGCTGCGCGCCGCCTTGGGGCTCGGCGGGTTGAGCCTCGTCTGGACCTCGATTCATCGCGCCGCGACTTTCGATCTCACTGATGGGATCAGCAAGGACATCGGCCTCGCGATCAAAGCCCGCACCCGGCCGGATGCACGGATTTTTGTCTGGGGCTACGAGCCGGAGCTGCATGTTTTTTCCGAGCGCCTGCCCAATACGCGGTTCATCTATTCGGTTTTCCTCACGGGCCTGATTCCGTGGACCAATCTGGATGCGCTGAAGAACACCGACTACGCGATTATCCCGGGAGCCTGGGATGCATTCTGGCACGACTTCACCCGCCGGCCGCCCACCATGATCGCGGACACGCATGGCAATCGCGGCTTCCTGAAATATCCGCTCCGCCAACAAAAACGGCTGTGGTCTATCATCGAACGGGAATACGTCGAAGTGGCGGTGGACTACGCGACCGCGCGCGGTTACACCCTTTATCAGCACGGTGCGCCGGCCCCGGAAACCAAACTGCAAACCCTGCCCGACGACGCCCGGGTGCAGTTAACCGCTCCAGCCCGGAGTGCACCGGCCACACTTAAAATCCCGGTCAACGCACCGGCCGGCACCACCGCCGTCGACCTTTACTTCGACGGCCGGCCGTACCGGCGGGTGGAAAATTTCGGCAGCCAGACGGTGCAAACCAGTTTTTTCGTGCTGGAATCGGACCTGACCCTCGGAAGCCATTTGCTCCGGGCCGTCGCTCGCGGAGCGCAAGATATCGCCTCGAGCAGTCACACCCTGACCATTGAGCCAGCCGCGACGGCGGCGTTACATTTCGACGGACCTCCACTTGTGTTTGGCAGCCGGAAAATAATGCCGGTCGAATCAGAAACGATCACCGGCCTGCCCATCGTGTTACGGCATGACAGCGGACAATGGGACGCCCACGCTCCCTCCCGACTTGTTTATATCCGGCCCGACGGACTGACCCAGGTGGATTTCACTTTTGGCATTCGTTCCGGAGCTTTCGACGGCAGCAACCCGCAGAATACCGATGGCGTTGATGTCTCGGTGTATTTCGAGGATGCCAGCGGCAAACAAAGTCAGCTCTATCTCCGCAACCTTGATCCCGTGGGCAACGAGGGTGATCGAAAGCCCGTGACAGGGCACGCTAATCTGCCCGGAGTAACGGGTGGAAAAATCATTTTCCGCATTACGCCCGGGCCGATGAATAATCCGGCGTTCGACTGGTCCTACTGGACCCGCATCGAGGGAACCCCGCCCCCGCTCACGCTCAATTTTCGCGGGGAATTTGTTTTGCCGGTCGAATTGGCGGCGCCGTTTGGAGTCACGTTGGTGGACTACCGCCAGCAGAAGGTTCAGCTCATTCATGCGCCCTCGCATTTCTCGTTCAAGCAACTGCCCGGCATGACGGAATTGTCCGGGGACTATGGCATGCTCGACGAAACCTGGCAGGCGGTGCGGAAATCGAATGGGGCCGTCTTTGAAGTCGAGCAGATCCTTCCCGACGGGACGAAACGGATGTTGTTCAGCCGCACCCTGCATCCCGCGAGCAATGCCGATGATCGCGGGCTGCAATCCCTCAAAGTATCCATGCCGTACGCCGCCGGCGCATTGATCCGTCTCACCACGCGCGCCGCAGAGCACGATGACAATTCCTTCAATTACACCTTCTGGCACGAATTGGTGATCGGCGAGTTTCCCGCGCATCTCACTTTTGAAGGCCACGAAACAAGCTCCATCCGCAGCGAAGCCGTGAATGGTTTCAATTACATGGACGAAGAAGGCAGCCCGGTGCTTTTCGCCCACGCTCCCGCGGAAATCATTTTCCCTCTCGCACCGGGAGCCCGGCGGCTGGAAGGATCGATGGGGCTGATCCGCGGAGCCTACACGGACAAGGGGAAGACCGACGGAGCGGTCTTTATCGTCGAGGTGGAAACCGCGGAAGGGGTCAGGCGCGAAATTTTCCGCCGCCATCTCAATCCCCGCGACGTGGCGGAAGATCGGGGCGCCGTGCCCTTTGCCGTCGATCTGCCGGTTCTTCCGCAGGGCCGGTTGATTCTGCGCACGGCCTGCGCACCGTCGGGAAAACTTGATTTCGCCTGGAGCTATTGGGGCAAACTGCAGCTTTCCCGCTGATTAAGTCCCCGGCGGATAGCGGTTCGGGCGCGCAGTATTGTCGGGCATTTAAGCCATGAACCACCCTGACACGCAGCGAACATGTTCCTTTCCCTCTCACCGCACGGCCCATGCCTTTTCCTGCCTGCACGGGAGTCAGTCGCCCTATGATCCAAACGGCGACACTTCCCGCTAGACGGCACTGGTTTTCTACGCCAAAAAACACCCCTTGATGGCCTCATCCCCTCCCCGTCCTCTTTTACCCGCTTCCGTATCGCGAGTTCTTGGCTGGAGTTTGATCTACATCCTGTTGATCGGGGGAATTTTCACGTACCCCTACGCTCCCGGGACGGGCCTCGATCCCTCATGGCGCATGGCCCTCGGGTATTTCTACGAGCACGGCGTGCAATTCGGCCGCGATGTGATTTTCACTTACGGACCGCTGGGATTTGTGATGGGGAAGACTTATTCCGGTCTGCAATGGTGGTCCCTGATCGCCGGCCAGCTGGTTTTAGCGGTGATTTCGGCCACGGTCATTCTCTGGCAAGGCCAGCGGCTGGAAGGCAGCAAACGGGTGGTTTTTTTCCTGTTCTTTTTCCTGTTCGGCATGCTGTACGAGGACGCACTTCACATGATGGTCCTGGCCATGTTGGGATTCGAGCTGCTGAAGCTCAGCGAACGGCCGAGCCTATTGAAAATCGGGTTGATCGCCGCAGTGCTGGCGGGCTACGCGCAAATCAAGTTTACCGATTGCCTGCTGGCCGGCTTCATCGTCCTGGTGGCCGCTGTCTATGGACTCTGGCGCCGGCGCAGAATCGAGGTTGCACTGCTCGGCCTGTCTTTCGCCGCCGTTTATCTCGGCATCTGGGTCGGTTGTAATCAAAGCCTGGGCAATCTGCCGGCGTATTTCCGCGGCTCCTGGCAGATCAGCGAGGGCTATCAATGGGCCATGGGCTTCCCCGCGCCCGCGCCCGCACTCTGGAAGGCGGTGGTCATTCTCTGCGTCCTGGGTGTGTACGCCATCCTGCCTCTTTTTCTCAGCCGCGACAAACCGCGCGCGTGGGCCAACAGCCTGCTGCTCGGCGCCTACGTTTATCTAAACTGGAAACACGGCTTCGTACGCGCCGATGGACACATGATCGGGTTCTTTTTCTGCGCGTTGTTGCCGCTCATTGCCTATCCCGTCCTGCTCGATGATCCCGAGGTGTTTCGCCATGCCCATCGCTGGGTTTTTGCCCTGACCATCCTGCTGGCCGGCTGGGCGCTCGAAAATGCCTTCGATGGCACCGTCCGCCTTTCACTCAGCTGGATGGAGGACCGGATCTGGCGCAATTTCAGCCAGACGCTGGAATGGAAGGAAACCCGCCAGCGTTACCGCGACCAACTCTCAGTCGCCCGCGCCGGTTCGGATTTGCCACAGACGCGAAAAATCGTGGGCAAATCCGTTGTGGATGTGCTGGGTTGCGAACAAAGCGTGGCGATTTTCAATCAGTTCAACTACCGCCCTCGCCCGGTGATTCAGAGCTATTCGACCTTCACGCCGGCACTGGCCCGACTTAATGGCGATTTTATTTCCTCGGATCAGGCGCCGGAATTTTTCCTGGCCCGGATCGAGACGATCGACAACCGGCTGCTCTCGATGGACGACGCCCAGGTCCTCCAACTCCTGCCCTATCGCTACGAATATGTCCTGACCGAAAAAAGTTTCATGCTGTGGCGGCGGCTCCCCGGTGCATTTGGTGCCGCGCCTTACGCACCAAAGCCCCTCCGCACCGACACGGCGGAAGTGAACCGCGCCCTGAAGATCGAGGATTTGGCCGGAACGCCGCTCTGGGCGAAGATCGACCTTAACACCTCGCTGCTCGGGACGATCCGCAGCTTTCTCTACAAGCCGCCCCAGGTCATGCTGAACATCGCCGACACCGACGGCAGCAACCGGGATTATCTCATGCCCCTGCCGCAGGGCCGGAATGGATTCATCCTGACCCCCATCATTGGGGACACGATCGACTACATGCACTACACCAGCGCCAAACCCCGGCGGTGGGCTCGTTCGATCACGGTTAAAATCGACGATGCAGACACCAAGTTTTTTGCGTCCACCGCTCAGGTGGAGCTCGCCGCGCTGCCGCCCCTCGCGAGTTCGGGCCAAAACTATTTCCCGAAAGACCTCGATCAGAAGTTCAGCATGTTCCGAACCCCGCCGATCACCTACGAGGCTCACACGCCGTTCTCTGTGGCCGAGATCGACGGCCGGCAGGTCGCCATCCTGCACGCGCCCAGCCTGATGACGTTCAACCTGCCCCAGGATGCAAAATTCATCAGCGGCAAGTTCGGGTTGATGCCTGCCACCTACACCGGCGAGGGCAAAACCAACGGGGCCCGCTTCATCATCTACTGGTCCAACGGCACCGAACGCAAAGACCTGTATCAAAAATTCCTCAACCCTCTTGTGGTCATGGAAGATCGCGGCCTCCACGATTTCAAGATAGACCTGACCGGACTTTCCAGCGGGCTGCTGTTCCTGGAAGTCCACCCCGGTCCCTACAACGACCTCGGCTGGGATTGGACCGGTTGGACCGACATCTACATTTCCCGCTGAACCCACCGGCCCGCCCATGATCCTTCACGAAAAAAATCCATCCATGGCCCCTGAGACTCCAGTGCGTCTGCTACCTGACAAAGTTTCGCGAATGCTCGGCTGGAGCTTGCTCTTCATCCTCACGATGGCGGCAACCTTCAATTTCCCACTCATGCCTTCGACCGACCTGGACCCCTCGTGGCGCATGGCATTCGGTTATTTCTACGAGCACGGCCTGCAATTTGGCCGGGATGTCGTTTTCAATTACGGCCCGCTTGGATTCTTGATGGGCAAGACTTACTCCGGCCTGCAATGGTGGCCGCTGATCGCGGGCCAGCTGGTGCTGGCGATTGTTTCCGCCTCAGTGGTGGTTTTTCAGGCCAGCCGGTTGAGCGGGCGCGGACGCTGGATGTTCCTGCTCTTCATCCTGGTGTTTGGCATTACCTACGAGGACGCCCTGCACATGCTCATCATTGCGATCCTCGGCTTTGAACTTTTGCGCCGCGGCGGCGCCCCGTGGAAATACAGCACCCTGCTGATTGTCACCGTCCTGGCGGTCGACAGCCAGATCAAGTTCACCAACTTCCTGCTGGCTACCTTCGTGGTGGTGCTCGCCTGCGCGTACGCCGGGTGCATGAAGCGCTGGCGCGAGGCCGGCCTGCTGGGCCTGGCCTACCTGATCGCCTACCTCGGCACGTGGGTTCTGCTCGGACAGAAGCTGGGAAACCTGCCGGCTTATTTCGCCGGATCGTGGTACATCAGCGATGGCTGGCTTTGGTCCATGGGCTTCCCCGCCCCCTTCGCGCCCCTGTGGAAGGGCGTGGCCATTTTGCTTCTGCTGATCGGCTATACGCTGGTTCACTTCCGGCTCAATCCGGACAAGCCCCGGGCGGCCGCCAATTCACTGCTGCTCGGCGCTTTTGTCTACCTGAACTGGAAACATGGTTTCGTCCGGGCCGACGGACACATGATCGGTTTCTTTTACTGCGCCCTGCTGCCGATCACCGCCTATCCCGCCCTGCTCGATGATCCGCCCCGGTTCCGCCGCGCCCACTCCTGGCTTTTTATCGGCGCCCTGTTCTTCAGTTTCTGGGCCTTGGAAAATTCCCTCTGGGGTCTCACGCGAAATGCGTTCGGACATTTCCAGGAAAAAATCTGGACCAACCTCGAATCAGTCATGCAGTGGAAGGAAACCCGGCAGCGTTACCGCGAAAACCTCTCCCTCGCCCGGGCGGGCGCCGATCTCTACATGACCCGCGAAATCGCCGGACAGTCCACCCTCGACGTGGTCGGCTTCGAGATCGGCGTGGCCGTGCTCAACAAATTCAACTACCAGCCGAGGCCGGTGATCCAAAGCTACTCCACGTTCAATCCGCCGCTCGATCAGCTTAATTACGACCTCTATGCCTCAGAGCGGGCACCCCAGTATGTCCTGTCGAAAATCCAGACCATTGACCGCCGTCTCCCGACCATGGACGACGCCCGGGTCCTGTTGATGCTGGCGTACCGGTATGAATATTTGCGCACGGAAAAGGGCTTTGGACTCTGGAAGTTGAACCCCGGACCCTTTGATCCGGCGAGTGTCGCGCCGCGGCTTCTCCGCTCCAGCGATCTGCCGGTGAATCAGCCGCTGTCCGTCAAGGATCTGGCTGACCAGCCGCTTTGGCTGAGGGTGGATCTTCAACCTTCGTTCCTCGGAAAAATCCGCAGCTTTTTCTACAAGCCGCCTCAGGTCACCCTGCATATTGAAACCATCGACGATGAAAAAAAGGATTACCTGATGCCGCTGCCACAAGGCCGGACCGGATTCGTCATCAATCCGCTGATCGAGGACGTGGTGGATTACATGCACTTCGCCAACAGCCAGCCGGTGAAACGCATCAAATCGATCACGATCACGATCCCCGTGGACGAGCGGAAATTTTTCGCCGAGAGCGCCGCCGTCGAATTCTCCTCCCTGCCGTCACCGACCTCGGGACGGAAGTTTTTTGCCAATGAGATCGAACGCGTGTTGCACATGTTTCAAACGTTCCCGGTGAGCTACACCTCGCTGACCAAGGTTTCCGAAACCACCATTGATGGCAGGGAGGCGGCCATCCTGCACGCTCCCAGTCAGATGATTTTCGACATGCCAAAAAATGCAAAACTGGTGAGCGGAAAATTCGGCATGATGCCGGGCACTTACACCGATGGCGGTAATACTGACGGCGCGTTGTTTCTCGTTTATTGGTCCGACGGCAAAGATCGGATCGAACTCTTCCGGAGATATCTGGACCCGGTGAACAAGCTGGCGGACCGCGGCCTGCAGGACTTCCAGGGGAAACTCACCGGGCTGAGCGGCGGACGGTTGTTCCTGGAAATCCAAACCGGACCCAACAACAATCCAAGTTGGGACTGGACCGCGTGGTCCAACATCAAGGTCGAATAAGTGTCCCGCAGCCACGGCTCAATCGTGTATTCCTCGAAAAGCTCACCTGCTGGCTGGCTCTGGACGGGCGGCGTGGCCCTCGCCGTCTTCGCCGCCCGCTGTCGTGAGGTGCAACTCTACGCGGGCGATGTGCCCTACCTCGATCAGTGGTGGGTCGAGGCCCATCAAATCATTGTTCCCTGGTTGCAGGGAAAACTTTCCTGGACGGATTTTTTCCAAACCCACCACGAACATATTCCGGTCTGGACCCGTTTGCTGGCGTGGTTGGAGGCCGCTCTTCTCGGGCGCTGGGATCCGCCGTTGCAATGCACCCTCAACGCCGCGCTCTTCGGTCTTGCCGCCGGAGTGTGGACCGGTTGGCTGCGCCGCGTGCTTCCCTTGCTGCCCGCCTTGGGGTTGACCGCACTCACCGTGGCTCTGGCTGCTCTGCCGCATGGGTGGGAAAACAGCACCTGGGGGTTTCAGTCCCTCGTGCCGATCGCGCTCATGATGGTGATCTGGCACGTGCGCGGTTCGTTCGAACAGGAAGTGAACAGCCCCAAGTGGTGGCTGGCGCAAGTGGCGGGAGTCGGCGCCTTGTTCACCTTCGGCAGCATGTGGGCCGCGCCGGTGGCGGTAGTCATCACGGTATTTTGGACGTCGGCGCCGGGCCGCTGGCGCTGGCTGTCACCGGCTTTGCTCGGTGCCATTGGACTCGTCTTGCTGCTCGTCGCCCGCGCCCACCAACCGCCGACCGGAGCATTCACTCAGTCCGCCGGCTCGCTGCAGCAGTTTCTCGCAGCCTTTCTCCTGCAGCTCGGGTGGCCTTCCCAATGGCCGGGCGGGGCCATCCTGATGTATCTGCCGGCATTGCTGCTCGCCCTGCAGTTGCGACGCAACGCCGCGGCGGAAAATGTTGATCGCATCGCGCTGGCGCTGGCCATTTTTGGCGCGACGCAAGCGGTGGCCTTCGCCTACGGACGCGGCGGCGGGTATATTGGTTTTGTTTCCCGCTACGGCGACCTGCTGTCACTCGGCGTGATGGCCAACGCTTTTGCGCTGTGGCGGCTTGTGCATGGCCGGCGCTCGTGGCGGCCCGCGCTGGTGCTCTTGAGCCTGGGCTGGCTGGGCGCTTTCACCACGGGCCTGCAGTGGATCAGCACCCGCGCCCACACCGAATTTTTCCATGGCCACGCGGACTCGTGGGCCGCGCTCCGCCGCGACGCGGTGAAACAATACCTCACGACCAGGGATTCATCCGGAATTTCCAGCGAAGCGGTCCGCGCGATTCTCTATCCCGACCCATCAGGCGTGACGTCCGTGCTGGATGAACCCGGATTGCGCGACCTCCTGCCGGTGAGCGTGAGACCGGATGGGCCCAGGGCCCGGGGTGATTTAGTCAGCGCCGTCGCCCTGTACGTCAGAGTCCTTTGGCCAACCTTCCTGGCGACGGCGGCGATTTTGTTTTTGGCCGGGGTTGGATTTACAGCGGCCGAGCGCGGAGCAGCCAGGCCCGCGTCGCCGGAATTTTCGCCTGACCGCTGGCGGGTCCCCGTGCTGGGAGGTTTGACCGCGCTGGCGGGCCTCGGTGTTTTTCTCTGGCCGATGCCGCTGGAATTTCATGGCGAAAAACGCTGGAGCCACATGCTCACGCCTCCCGGCGTGGTGACCGGCCTCGGTTTTCTGATCACCACGCCCACCACTTACCAAGTCGACAACCTCACTGGCGGCGCTTCGTTGTGGCCGGAAAATTTCCGCAATATTTTTTACGGCACACACATTGATGGTCCCGGGTTCAAGGGGCGGGCCCAAAGCTCCCTCTTTCCGCTCAACTCACCCTGGCTGGTGATTCCCTACGCCGGATTTCCCGCCAGTCGCGGAAACAGTTTGCGGCTGCAAATTGAGGATAAGGCGGGCCTGCCGCTGGGCGAGCTCAGTTGCCCCGGACCGAATCCGGTCGAGATTGATTTTTGGAGTGTGGATGTCCGGGCCTACGCCGGACAGCAAGCCCGCCTGGTTTTCTACGATGGGCGCGACGATGGCGAAGGCTGGCTCGCCGCCGCGCCACCCCAACCGGCGCAGGATGCCGAGCTGGGCGCCCGCCTGCATCGGGCCTGGGCCCTGGAACGGACCACCCGGGGTCATGACAATCTCGGCGTAATTTTCGTGTTCCTTTTCATCCTGACCTCGTTGCTCGCCATCGCCGTTCTTCGCCAGACCCGGGAAATTAATAATCGTACCGCAGCGGTTCGCCAGTAACCTGCCTGCGATTCGAATCATGCCCGCTCCCTCGCCCACTCTTGAACTCACCGTCGTGATGCCCTGCCTCAACGAGGCGCGGACCATCGCTGGTTGCATCCGCGAAGCAGCAGACGCGATCAAGTCAGCGGGCATCCAAGGTGAGGTGGTGATCGCGGACAACGGCAGCACCGATGGATCGCAGGCCATCGCCATGAAACTCGGCGCCCGCGTCGTGCCGGTCGTGGAAAAAGGATACGGCCACGCCTTGCGCGGCGGCATTGCGGCGGCGAATGGCCGCTTCATCATCATGGGCGATGCGGATGGCAGCTACGATTTTTCCCATCTGCCGCGTTTTGTCGCCGAATTGCGCGCCGGCTATGATCTTGTCATGGGCAATCGTTTTCTCGGCGGCGTTCAACCCGGCGCGATGCCCTGGAAAAATCGTTACCTCGGAAATCCGGCCCTGTCCTTCCTCGGCCGCTTGTTTTTCTCCACGGAGATCGGGGACTTTCACTGCGGCTTGCGCGGATTTTCGGCCGAGGCTTACCGCCGCATGAATCTGCGGACCACCGGAATGGAATTTGCCTCGGAGCTCGTCATCAAAGCGGTGGTTCTCGGGCTGAAGGTGACCGAAGTGGCCACCGTGCTGCGGCCGGATGGTCGTGATCGGCCACCCCACCTGCGGCCTTGGCGCGACGGCTGGCGTCACCTGCGCTTCATGCTGCTGTTCAGTCCACGCTGGCTGTTCCTCTATCCGGGACTGTTGCTGATGGCCGGCGGGCTGGCTGCCACATTTGCATTATTGCCCGGGCCCTTCGCCATCGGCCGAGTCCATTTTGATGTTCACACCCTGCTTTTCGCCACCCTGGCGGTGCTCATCGGATTTCAAGCGGTGTCGTTTGCCGTGCTCAGCAAGTTTTTCGCCATCCGCGCAGGTCTGCGTCCGTCGGAAGCGAAGTTCGACACGTGGCTCCGCCAAACCACGCTCGAAAGCGGACTGGCCTCGGGCGCGGTTTTGTTCGCCGCCGGACTGTTGTTGTGGGCGAGTGCCCTGTGGATTTGGGGCGAGCACGGATTCGGTCCCTTGCAGCCGGCCCAGACGCTGCGCTGGGTGATTCCCGGTGCGCTCTGCCTGACCCTCGGCTGCCAGCTGGTGCTGACCAGTTTTTTTCTCGGCGTACTGCGACTCGACACCCGGACTGACTCTGCATGAACAACGCGACTGCAACTTCGTCACGCTGGTGGCTGGGCGCGGCCCTGCTGCTCACCGCGGTTAAACTCTGGCTGACCCGCAGCCAATCCATCTACGCCATCGGCGGGGCGGCCCACGACGAACGCCTTTTTTTGCAGCTCGCCGATCACCTCGTCCGCGGCGAATGGCTGGGCCCCTACTCCCAGATGACGCTCGCCAAGGGTAGTTTTTATTCCCTGTTCATTGCCGCAATCTTCTGGATCGGACTGCCGCTTTTTTTCGCTCAGCAACTGCTTTACGCCGGAGCCTGCGCCGCTTTTTGCCGGGCATGCGCGCCGTCAATCCGTTCGGCGGGCGCACGCTTCGCCGTGTATGCCCTGTTGCTGTGGAATCCGATGAGCTTCGAAGCCCCCACGCTGGGCCGCGTGATGCGCCAGCATGTCTATACTCCGCTCGGCATTTTGATTTTCGCGGGACTGGTCGCCCTGTATTACCGTAGCACGGAAAATTTTAGAAAACAGGCTGGTTGGGCCGCGTTACTCGGAATTTCGCTGGGCGGATTCTGGCTCACCCGCGAGGAGAGCATCTGGCTGGTTCCCACGGTGGTTCTCCTGGTGGCGGCGTGGTTTATCGGGACGTTTCGTTCGACCCCTGACGCACGACGACGCCTCTGGCGCGTGGCCCTGACGGTCACGGTGTGCGCCTTGCTGCCCGTGTCGTTTGTCTCCTGGCAAAATTATCGCCACTATGACTGGTTTGGGACCGTCGAGTTTCACGCTGCGCCGTTCAACGATGCCTATGGCGCGATGGTGCGCGTGAAGATCGGCCCCGACCTGCCACAAGTCCCGGTAACGCGTCAGGCCCGCGAGGCCATGTACGCGGTCAGCCCCACCTTCGCCAAACTGCAGCCTTATCTCGACGGACAAATCGGCACTGACTGGTCGGAAAAGGAAATGTATCCGCCTGCCGAACGGCAGATCCGGGGCGGATGGTTTGTCTGGGCCTTGCGAGATTGTGTGATCGCCTCCGGCCACGCGCATAGCGCCGGCGAGGCGATGGCTTTCTACCGGCAGATCGCAGACGAAATCAACCAAGCCTGCGACGACGGACGTCTGCCCGCCCGCTCCCGGCGCAGCGGCTTTGCGCCGGTCCTGCAGGAAGGCGAAGCCGGTCAGGTGATGCGGACTTTTTTTTCATTTTGTGATTTTGTCATCTCCTACCGGTCCTTCGG
>JANYDX010000038.1 GCA_025363395.1 Verrucomicrobiota bacterium | reverse complement strand
TGGGCCAGGTGCTGGCCGGGAGGCCTGACTTGTTGCCGCCGGCATACCTTAAGGCGCTGGAAAGACTACAGGATAAGGTGAAGCCTTTTACCTACGAGGAGGTGGAACAGATCGTGATGGCGGAGTTGGGGGTGAGGATCTCCAAGGCTTTTTCGCGCTTTGATATCGAGCCGCTGGCTGCGGCATCATTGGGCCAGGTGCATGCGGCGGCGTTGCGCGATGGACGCGCGGTGGTCGTGAAGGTGCAACGGCCGAATATCCGTCAGCAAATCGCGGATGACTTTGAGGTTTTGGGTGAGATCGCCGGGTTTCTCGACAATCATACCGAAATGGGCCGGCGTCACCGCTTCGTGAAACTCCTCGAAGAATTCCGGCTGACGCTGCAGCAGGAGTTGAACTACGAGCGCGAAGCCCATAATCTGATCAGTGTGGGCCGCAATCTGGCGAAATTCCCGCTGATCCAAGTGCCGCAGCCGGTGTCGGGTTATTTCACCCGCTCGGTTCTCACGATGGATCAAATCCAAGGCCAGAAAATCACCGCACTCGGACCACTCGCCCAGCTTGATTTGAAAGGAGCTCCCCTCGCGGAAGAATTGTTCAAGGCGTATCTGCAACAAGTGCTGGTGGATGGACTGTTCCACGCCGACCCTCATCCGGGGAATGTTTTTGTCACGAACGACGGCAAGATTGCCCTGATCGATCTGGGACAGGTCGGGCACACCTCTCCGGCGATGCAGGAGAGTCTCTTGAAAATCCTGATCGCGGTGAGCGAAGGCAATGGCGACGCGGCGGCGGAAATCGCCATTCGGATCAGCGAGCGACTGGAGGATTTTGCCGCGCCGGAATTTCGCCGGCGTATCACTCAGCTGGTCGCCCTTCAGCGGGATCAGGGCTTGGAAAAACTCAACGTGGGCCGATCGCTTCTCGACGTGACCACCATCGCGCGGGACAACGGCCTCCTCGTCCCGAGTGAACTGGTCGTGCTCGGCAAAACCTTGCTTCAGCTCGACGAAGTCGGGCGCATCCTCGATCCCACTTTCGATCCCAATGCGTCCATCCGCCGCAATGTTTCGGCGCTGATGACTCAGCGTATGCGGAAAGATCTGACGCAGGGCAGCGTTTACAGTTCGTTGCTGGAGGCCAAGGACTTCATGACCGGACTGCCCACCCGGCTGAATCGCATCATGGATGCGGTGACCAACGCGGAACTCGAAGTGAAAGTGACCGCGACGGACGCGAAGACGATGCTTGATGGCATGCAGAAAATTGCGAACCGCATCACCATGGGCATTGTCCTCGCCGGGCTCGTGGTCGGAGCCTCGCTGCTAATGAGGGTCCAGACCAATTTCCAGTTATTTGGTTATCCGGGTCTTGCCATCCTGTGCTTTGTCTCAGCTGCGGCGGGCGGTTTCTGGCTCGTGATCAGCATCTTCGTTCAGGACTACAAAAGCAGGAAAAAATTTGTCCGGTAATCCGCGAGGAGCCCTCGAGGATTTTGCTCGGCTCAAAGATGAATTCGCGGAACCCGGTTCCCAGTGACCTTACTATATTATGACAAAAGCATGGATCTTCCCTGCAACGTTTAAAAATCCAACCCAACATTCCCATGAATGAACTCATCGCACTCGTACCTCCTGTCGCAGCTGTCGGCTACTCCATCGTCTACATGATTTTTGGCGGCGGACTGCTCGGGGCAATCGTCATTTTCATTATCGCGAAGATGTTTGGAAAGTGAGCCGCTCACTCCGTTGAAGAATACTCACAAGCCGGCGGCCGGGAAAATCCTGAACCATGACGAAGGTCTTGGTCTCACGGATGAACGCGACGTGGAGCAACGGGCAGGCGAGGTCGCCCGCATTGAAGGTCATCGCAACGTGAGCGATGGTGATCGGCGCCAAGCGGAACTCGAGCTCAACGGTGGGGATATTCCCCCATTGGGCGACGAGGACGCCGACGGAACCAGTTCCCTTTCTCGTGATCCGAGCGAGCCCGCTTCAAATCCCGGTCGCCAAATTCCCAACCAAGAGAGCGAGGAAGAACAGTTTTCCGCCGAGCGTTTAGTTGCGGAAGGGGTCAACGAAGCCGAGCACGACCAAATGCTCGCTGCCCGAAAGCGCAAGCGGGACTAAATTGGGGCATGGGCAATTAGCATTCTGAACGCAGCACTGCTTTCAGACCTCACTTGAGCAGATCACGCAGCTCGGACAGGCCGAGTTTTGCGGCAGCTTCGTCGCTGGCCTCGAAGACATCGGCCAGCAGTGCGCGTTTGGTGTCCTGCAGCATCAAAACTTTTTCTTCGACCGTGCCGGCGCAGATCAGTTTGTAGCTGGTCACCACTTTCGTCTGACCGATGCGGTGGGTGCGGTCTGTAGCTTGCGCTTCAGCGGCGGGATTCCACCACGGATCGTAGTGGACCACCACATCCGCGCCTGTGAGATTCAAACCGGTGCCGCCGGCTTTCAGGGAAATCAGAAAGACCGGAATGGTTGCGTCACCTTGGAAGCGATCCACCGCGGCTTGACGCGCCTTGGTGCTCCTCGAGCCGTCGAGGTAGCAATAGGTCACGCCCTGCGCGTCGAGTTCGTCGCGCAATAGTCCGAGCAGTGAAGTAAATTGCGAGAACACGAGCATGCGGTGGCCCTCGTCGATGCTTTCGGCCAGCAATTCGCGGAAGGCCTCGAGCTTGCTCGATTCCTGGTAGGGCGGGTTATCCTTAACCCGCCGTCCGGCGGCCGCCGACTCGGTTGCATCCGACGCAGCGGGTACAACGCGCCCTGCCTCAACCAACCGCGGATCGCAGCAGATCTGGCGCAGCCGCAGCAATTGGGTGAGCGTGGCCATGCGCAGGCGCCCTTCCGACGCTCCGGTGGCGGCGAGTTTGGAGAGTTCCTGCTCGGTGGTTTCCTGCATGCGGCGGTAGAGCGAGGCCTGGCGGGCTGTGGGTTCGCAATAGATGACCTGCTCGATTTTTTCCGGCAATTCCGGGGCGACGATGAGTTTGGTGCGGCGCAAAATGTAGGGCGCGGTCTGGATGCGCAGCCGTTCATCATACCAGGCGCGGTCTCCGCCGCTCACACCGGCGGGCACGGACGCAATGAAGCCGGGCATGAGGTATTCAAACAGCGAGCGCAGGTCTTCCAGCGAATTTTCCAGCGGAGTGCCAGTGAGGAGAAAACGGCCCTGCCCGCGCAGGGTGCGCAGGGATTGGGCGGCCTGCGTGCGCCGGTTTTTCAGGTGCTGCGCTTCGTCGGCAAGGATGACATCGAACTCGATGGCGGAAAAAAGTTCATCATCGCGCGTGAGGGTGCCGTACGAAGTGATGAGCAAATCGTATCCGACAAGTTCGGCCGGGGTTGTCGCGCGGCGGTCGCCGTGATGTACAAGAACCCGCAGCTGCGGCGTGAATCTCGCGGCTTCGCGGCGCCAGTTTTCCATCAGTGAAGCTGGACACACGACCAGCGAGGGCAGTCGCTCATCGTAGGCCGGCCCGCGCGAGGAAGGTGGTCGCGCATGTCGGGCGGCGAGAAGTGCCAGCGCCTGCAGGGTTTTGCCGAGTCCCATTTCATCCGCGAGAATGCCGCCGAGTTTCTGGCCGTACAAATACCAGAGCCAGGCGACGCCGAGTTTCTGATAAGGCCGGAGCACGCCGGTCAGCGCAACGGGCACGGGAGCGGGAGAGAGGGTCGACAGCTGGAGCAAGGCGACGCTGCGTTCGCGCCAAGTCGCGGGCGGCTGAAAATGGGGCGCGGCCTCCGCCAGGATTTCCTGCACTTCCGCCACGCGGGCGCGGACGATGCGGTGCTGACGGCGCAGACCGCCCGGAGCTTCGCGTTCACCGGCCAGCGCCTGATGCGCGGCCTGCAGTTTTGCGAGCCGGGAGGGATCGACGAGGTAGATCTCGCTGCCGTTTTCAATGTAACTGCGGCTGGTGTTCACCGCATTGAGGATTTCGCTTTCGGGCGCAGCTCCGGCCTTGAGGGCGAGGGTCACCTCATAGTTGTCGCCCTGTTCCTTGATTTCAGCCACCATGCCGACCGGCTTGATGTGCGCGGTGTTGCGCTCGAAGTTTTCGGTGAATTCTGCGCCGTGTTGTTCGCGCAGTTCCGTGCCGTAGGTGGCGAGAAAATTGAGGGCCTTGTGGCGATTGCGCAGCCAGAATTTGCCGTTCGTGGGTTCGAGGACGAAGCCGTGGCGTTTTAGCAGATCCCAGATGTCGTTGTAATTATCCGCATCGCGCGAGGGCAGCGTGATGGCGAGAAAATGTTCGGAGCCGTCCACCGTCATCGGTTTCCACTCGGGCTCGCGGGCAGTGGGCGCTTTCAGGGCGGGAGCCGCCAGTGGCGCGGGTGTCGCAGGGGCGGATGGAGGCAGCGTCAAATGTTCGTCCACGCCCGCGAGGTCCGCCTGATTCCAGCTGATGGGTTCGGTGGGACGGTTGATCCAGAAAAAAACCGGTTGTCCCGCCAGTGCATCGGTCAACTCGCCGAGTTGGGCGCGCGTGAGCTGCATGAAAGACACCGGGGCGGGCTTGGCGCCGATGCGCTGCAAGATGGCGAGGCCGGCCATCAGCGCGGGTTGTGGCGGGGCGATGAGATCGAGTTCCAACCGCACGGCTACTGCGTCTCGTTTGGCAGCGGCGGGGAGATTGGGCGGAAGAAGAAGGCGGAGCATGCGGGAGAGCCGGTGACGAGGGCCGGAGCCATCCGCCACTGCTGGCTAAATTAAATCAAGCGTTCAGCGAAGCTGGGGGTCACCAGCCGCGAATCCATTCCCGCGCGAGCCGGCCCGAGGGCGTGAGATCTTTTTCCGTCCAACCGCCGTGCGAGGATGCGCGAGGGAGGAGGATCGGGGCGGTTTCCGCCTTGTCGTAGATGCCCCAGTTGCAGTGGCTGAGATCCCATTTGCGCATAAAAGTCATCCATTCGCGCGTGGACTCCACGTCCACCGCGCCGGCACCATCTGCATTGCACGTGCCCCATTCCGTCACAAACAAAGCGAGGCCCTGGTTCATGGCGACGACGGCTTTGTCGCGTAGGTACTGCTTGTGAGTGCCAGCATAGAAATGCAGGGTGTAGGCGATGTTGTCGGCTTTGATCGGATCGGCGGCGGCAATATCGACGTCCTGCGACCAGTTGGCGGTGCCGACGATGATGAGATTGTCGGGATCGATCGCGCGGATGGCGGCGATGACTTTCTCGGCGTAGGGTTTCACATCCCCGGCCCAATTCAGGCCCTTGGAGGGCTCGTTGAAGATTTCATACATGACGTGCGGATCGTTGCCATACTTGCGGGCCATTTCCTGAAAAAAGGCGACGGCGAGATCGGTGTGTTCGTTGGCGAAGTGGTCGTGCCAGTCGATGATCACGTAAAGATCCGCGGCGATCGCAGCGTCGATGACCTTGCAAACGCGGGCCTTATCGGCGGCGGGGTGTCCGAGATAACCCTCGGGTCTGATACCCAGCGCGGCCCGGATAATGTTGCACTTCCAATCCTGTTTGAGCCAGTCAACCACCTCGGCGTTGTAGAAACGGCGGGCTTCCCACTGACTCCAGCCGTAGCTGACGCCCGCCAGACAAACGGGTTGTCCATTGGTGCCGACGATTTTGTTTCCTTGGACCCGCAACTGGCCATGCGCGCTGACCGGACCGTCGGTCGCAGGCGGGTGACTGGGTGGGCTGCTGCACGCTGTGAGCGCAAGGAGGGTGAAGAGGGAGATGAAAATTGATTTCATGGGGTTGGTCGGAAAAGGAAGCAGAGGGTTGCGGGTATTTCAGAGAGAGGCCCGGATGCGAAGCTTAATGGAGATGAAAGATGGAGACGAGCGAATGCAGGCCCGTGAACTAAGGTTCGACCATGACGGGGAGGCCGGTCCAGGCAAGGTTGAGGAGGGTGCGCGCGTCCCAGTTAGCGACGCGGAAACATCCGTGCGATTCAGTCCGTCCCACTTTTTCGGGATCGGGTGTGCCGTGAATGCCATAGCCGGGGCGATCAAGTCCGATCCACGCGACGCCGACGGGATTATTCGGGCCGGGTTGGATGATGAGCTTGCGACCGAGTTCACGGGCTTCGGGTGATTCAGGGAACACCTCGGGATCGAAAGTGTAGTTGGGATCAGGAATGACCACGGTGACGTGCAATTCTCCCACCGGTCGTTTTTCCACGTTCCGAGCGATGCTCACCGGAATGTGGGCGATAATGCGGCCGCTGCTGTCTGTGGCTTCGAGTTCGTGGGCGGCGAGACGAATTTGAAGCTGGGCTGCGCGACCCGACAGGGTGCACCGTTCCACTGCGGGCACCTGGATGATGGTTCCCGGTTGCACCGAATCCCAAGCGATCTTCGGATTGAGTTTTTTCAGAAAATTGGGGCTGGCGTGATAGTGTTCGGCGGCGCTTTCCAGCGGGGTGGCGTAAGCGAGCGCGGTTTGTTCGGATTTTTCCAACCAAGTGGTACCAACGGGCTGGAGCGGGTCAAGTT
>JANYDX010000026.1 GCA_025363395.1 Verrucomicrobiota bacterium | reverse complement strand
AGCGCCTTCGCCCGTCCCACCTCAAGGTATTGCTCGCTTCGCTGCGCTCCACCTTGCGCGACGGTGCTGATCTTCGGCATCCCTCCGGGGCGGCCGATTTTTCGGTTCGGCTCGGGTGGGGTCCGCGTAGCGCGGCCCGCTACATATGCGCCCTCGTTGGGGCGCTGCTTAGTCCAACATAGTCATGAACACATCCGTTATCGTTTCACCCGCTCGCGCCTTCAAAGCGCTTTCCTCCGATGAACTCCGCCGCTGCGCTCCCTCCGTTTTCGCGGAGCACGCCCGGCCCGGTGTTTCCGCCCGCTACACTTTCGTTTCCACTGCGCAGGTCGTTGCCCTGCTCGGGGCTGAGGGTTGGGAGCCCGTCAAAGCCTCAGAGCAACGCGTTCGATTGGAGGACCGCATCGGTTTTCAGATGCACGAGATTCGTTTCGCGCGCCGGGTCGATTTGGAGGCGGGCGCATTTCAGGTCGGGAGCACCCGTGCGGAAATGATTCTGCATAATGCGCACGACGGGAGCCGGGCCTACCGAATCGACGCAGGTCTTTACCGGTTGGTTTGCCGCAATGGTCTGACTGTGGCGGATGCCGATTTTGCGCATGTGTCCATCCGGCACGTTGACGTTTCCGCTGATTCGTTCGCGAGGGCGGCGCAGTCCGTGGCGGAGAACACGCCCCGCGCGCTGGAGGCGGTTGCGAAGTGGCAGGCCGTGCAGCTCCCGCAAGCTACGAGGCTTGAATTCGCGCGCCGGGCGTCGGCGCTGCGTTGGGATGCGGATCAGCCCGTGATGAAGTTGCTGAGTGCCGAGAAACTGCTGACGCCGGTCCGTTACGGCGATGCGGCGCCAGACCTCTGGACGACGTTCAACGTCGTGCAAGAGCACCTGATTCGCGGCGGCGACCGCTACATGGATTACACCGGGAGCATGGGCATACGGCGCAACCGCACGCGCCCGGTGTCGAGTCTGAACGAGGGACAGAGAATCAACAAACTGCTCTGGTCGCTAGCCAGCGAGTTCGCGAACAACTAAGCGGAAGCATTGGGGGCGGCGGAGTTCGCCGCCCTTTTTTCTCTCCCGAAACAACCCACGAATCAAAACATGAATATTCCCTGCTCCCACTATCGCGCCGCGATTGATGCCATCCGCGCGGCGAAGCTCGCACTAGATTTTAAGCCCGCTCTCACGAGCCGGGCTTTTTTTGCGCAATGCTAGCGAACCGATTTCAAAGCGCTTTCCATTTGCTCGCGGCTTTCGGTAAGATGCAGCCACACACCGACCGCCATTAAGGCACCCGCGAGCCAGACATTGGCCGCGATATGTTCACGAAAAAAGATCGCTGCGACGAGTGCACCTATGAAAGGAGCCGTTGCGAAATACGCCCCGGTCCGCGCCGCGCCCACGTGCCGCAGTCCGATGATAAAGCAGACGAGGCTCAAGCCATAGGAGACGAAACCGAGCCCGAGTGACGCTCCAAGCCCCGCGGTTTTCGGAAACTTCGCGCCGACGCTGAGCGCGAGCAGAACATTGACCAGCCCCGCCACCATGCCCTTCAGCATGGCCGTAGTGGGCGCGTCGGCGTGCGAGACTTTGCGCGTGAGATTATTGTCGACGCCCCAGCAGGCACACGCCGCGACAATCAGGAGCGAGGCAGGAGAAAGATAAAAGCCGGTTCCACGCGTCCAACTCACTGCAATACTCCCGAACAAAATCAGAGCGAAACCAAAAGCCACACGGCGGTTCACCTCTTCGCGAAACAGAAACCACGCCAGTAACGCAGTGAACACACCCTCCATATTGAGGAGCAGCGACGCCGCCGAGGCTTCAGTGCGCGCAAGACCCGTCATTAGCAGCACGGGCGCAGCGACACCGCCAAAGAGAATCGCCCCGGCAAGCCACACCCACTCGCGACCGGCAACGCGCTCGCGCGTGCTTTTGGTTGGCGTCCAGAGACGGCGGATGAGCAACATCGCGCCGAGTCCGACGCCGGAGCCGAGATATAGCAGACCGGCCAGCAGATGTGGATTGGTCGTATTCACCAGGCGCTTCGCGAGCGGCGGACTGATGCCGAAAAGCACCGCCGCCAAGAGCGCAAAGAGCGGTCCGCGCACATGGCTCGCAACCGTCCTTCGTTGGGGGGTCGCATGCATGATGGCTTCAAGTCTTGATTTTCACGCGGAGCAGTTTCACCGAGTTGACGAAGACCAGGATGTCGGGCCCGAGGTGCAGCATGGCGGCTTGCACCGGCCCGATCCATCCGAGGAGCGCCGCCGTGATGCCGAGGACGTGAACCACACCGACCCCGACGAAAAGATTCTCCTGAATCGTCCGATACGCGCGCCGGGCGAGCGCTCGCGCAAACACGATCTTGGAAAGATCGTCGGTCATCAGCGCCACGTCAGCCGCCTCGATGGCAGCTTGCGTCCCTCGCGCACCCATCGCGATCCCCACTTGGGCGCGGGCAAGCGCAGGAGCGTCGTTGACGCCATCGCCCACCATCGCGACTTGATGGCCTCCC
>JANYDX010000543.1 GCA_025363395.1 Verrucomicrobiota bacterium | reverse complement strand
AAAGAACGGTGTTTTTAAACATGGATAAAGTCTTACCTTGGGGGTTTTCCTCCCCGATCTGGGAGAGGTTCAGTGGGCGCGGGTATATGAATTGGAATCCTCTGATCGGGACACAACTGGCTGACTGCTGAAATTGCGCTTTGGTTCCAGGGGGTGGGATTTTACAAATTCCACTATCAGGACTAAATTACCTTATCCGTGTTCAGATCCCTATGGGGTGATTCCCTACTGTTCTTTTTGCCGTCGGATAAAAAAGGCGCGCCCTGGGAGGGGCGCGCCTTTCTTTGCTTGTCCGGCTGGGGTGTTGGCCGGAAAATTTTTTGCTCAAAACATATCGGGGGGAACGTTGCTGAGCGCGTCGGCCATCGTCGTCAGACCCATTTTGACCTTCAACATCGAGTCCTGATGGAGCGTCTTCATCCCGGTCTTCATCGCCACGCGTTTCAAGTCCGCCACTTCTACTTCCTGGTTAATCGCCTCCGTCAAAGCCTCTGAATTGGTCATGAGCTCGTGGATGCCGACGCGTCCCTTGTAACCATTGCCGCTGCACACGTGACAGCCGCCGGTCGAGGCCTTGTAGATTTCGCCGCCTTCCGGGAAATTGATCGCCTTCTTCAGGATCTCCATTTCCCGCCCTTCGGGGACGTATTTCACTTTGCAGTTTTTGCAAACGCGGCGGAGGAGGCGTTGGGCGCAGACGCATACGAGCGACGCGGAAATGTTGAACGGCTCGATGCCCATTTCGCCCATGCGGGAAACGGTGGACGGCGCGTCGTTGGTGTGGAGGGTCGAGACGAGCAAGTGACCGGTGAGCGCGGCTTCGCAAGCGATCTGCGCGGTTTCCTTGTCGCGAATTTCGCCGACGAGGATGATATCGGGGTCCATGCGGAGATAGCAGCGCAGGGCTCGTTCGAAAGTGAGACCGATTTGCCGGTTCATCTGCATCTGGTTGATGCCGGCGAGCGTGTACTCGATCGGATCCTCAGCGGTCTGGATGTTCACGTCGGGCGTGTTCACTTCGCCGAGCGCGGAGTAAAGGGTCATCGACTTGCCTGAGCCCGTGGGGCCGCAGTGGAGGATCATCCCATACGGTTGGCGGACACACGCGCGGTATTTTTCGAGGTTCTCTTCAGAGAAGCCGAGCATCGTGAGCGGCAGCGTGCTCTTCTGTTTGTCCAGAATACGCATGACGACTTTCTCGCCGTGATTCATCGGGCCGGTGGCCACGCGCAGATCGATATCGATGTTTTTCTTGGTGAATTTTTTGAAGACGATGCGTCCATCCTGCGGCAAGCGGCGTTCCGAGATGTCGAGGTTGCACATGATCTTCAGACGCGCAACGAGGGCGAAGGCGACCTGTTTGGGGAGGCGGAGCTTTTCCGAGCACATGCCGTCGATCCGGTACCGGACAAGCAGGTCCTTTTCCATTGGCTCGACGTGAATATCGGAGGCGCCGGAAATGTAGGCGTCCTCAATGATGCGGTTCGTCAGCTGGATGATCGGGGCGGAGTCCTCGCTTTCCAGATCCGCGGCTTTGACCTCGCCGGAGGTGCCGTCGCCGGTGTACGCGTTACCGATGAGGTCCTTGACCTCGTCGAGATCCACATCGCCCGCTTCAAGGGTTTTCGGGCCGGCCGACGCCTGGGTCCTGAAATATTGACTGACCAAGGTGTCGAGGAGGGTGATGGGGATGACCTTGACGTCGTCGATCGTGAGCTCGGTCGCCTGTTGGAAGGCTTCGCGTTTGGCGTAGTCCAGCGGGTTGGTCATCAGCACCGCGCAGCTGTTGGTGCCGGTCATCTTATAGGGGAAGATGCCTTCGCGGCGGATGATGGCGTCGCCGATCATCTGGGCAACTTTCTCGTCGATCTCAACCTCGTCTGGCTTGGTGACGAGAGGCAGGTCGGTGAATTTGGAAATGAACTTGGCGGCGTCGTCCGGGCCCAGTTGGAATTTCGGATCCAACATGCGCTGGATCAGAGTGGAGGAGTATTCGGCCACTTCGAGCAAGACGGCGAGATCCTTGGGCGTGAATTGTCCACCGGTGCCGGCGGACGCCTCCTTGTTCAGCACCTGGATGGCGCCGATGACCAGGTTGGTCTTGAGCGGAACCGTGAGCATCGACTTCACCTCGAAGCCGACGTTCATATTTTGCAGGGTGCCAGCGTCGACGCCCTTGCCGGTAAAAAAAAGAGGTTCGCCAGTTTGGACCACCTTGCCGACATTGCCCGTGCCGGCGGGGAGTTTTTGCGTCAGGAGTTTTTGGGCGGTCTCGCGGAAAAGAAGTTCCTTATCTTTGTTGGTGCCCCAGAGCGTGGGCGAGTAGTAGATGTGCTTGAAGGCGATTTCCCCTGCTTCGACGATGTAGAGTGTCATGCACTGCGCCTGAAGGGCATCGACCACCTTGCTCGCGGTGAGCTCGATGACGGAGGCGACATCCTCCTTGGTCGGCGTGGGTTTCGAAATGACTTTGATCAGCAGGGACCGGCGAAGAGCGCCGGTGAGATTGCTCGCTGTGGCCATGAGAAAGGGGAGGGTTGGGGCGCCGCCCGGCAGAAACCATGGCGGCGGGTCGCGGAAGTTTTAAAAACGCGCTTGCTTGTACGGGCGATTTTTCGCGTGGTCGAGGGCGAACTTGCAAATGCTCAGCCGGCTAAAAGAGATCTGGAAAAAAATCATGTCGCCCAAGGCTGTCACGGCCCGCGCGGCCGATGGTGCGCGGGGCGAGCAAGCGGCCGCGGATTTTCTGAAGGCGCGAAACGGCTTCAAGGTGGTGGTCCGCAACTGGCGGAGTCCGCGTGATCTTCGCGACGAAATCGACCTGGTATGTCTCGACGGAGAAATACTGGTGTTCGTGGAGGTAAAGGCGCGGGCGGAGGGCGCGCTTGTGTCAGGCTTCCTCGCCGTGGACGAGCGGAAGAAGCGTGCTTTGCGGCGGGCGGTGCACAGTTATCTTTCCAAGCTGGAGCACCCGCCACGGACGTTTCGGTTTGATGTGGCGGAGGTGACGCTGAGCGGCAGGCTGCCGCCCCAGGTGCTGCACTTTGAAAACGTGCCGCTGTTCCCGAAGGGTTATCACGTGGCGCGCCAGAGCGGTTCGCTCGACGAAGTGTCCGGGGGAGCGTAAGCGAGTCGCGGGCGGGAGCATCGCGCAACGAAATCAGTGGTCAGCCCGGTCCGTGATCCCGGCTGGCAATCAGACAAATGGATTTTCGCCGAGGTTTGTGACACGGGCGGGGAGATAAAAGCCTTGCGGGGCGGTGGCTTCGGGCCGAAGTTTCGCCCATGGCAGACGAAATCCGTCATCCCTTTCTTCACGGCTTGAGCAAACACCGCGGCTCTCCACCCACGGTCATTGTTATTTTCGGCGCCTCCGGCGACCTGACGGCCCGGAAGCTGATCCCCGCGATTTATAATCTCGCCCATGACGGTTTGCTCCCGGCGGATTTCTATCTTATTGGCTTCGGTCGCAAGGCGATTCCCGACGCGGAATTCCAGAAGATCGCGGCCGACGCCATCAAGGAGTTTTCCCGGCGCGAAATGAGTCCAGAAGTCTGGTCCCGGCTGGCGGCGCGCACGCTGTATGTCAGCGGAGGCTATGACGAGAAAGCGGCCTACGACCGGTTGGGCGAACGCATTTGCGGGCTGGAGAAGGAAATCGGCCAGCCCCTGCAATCGTTGTTCTACATTTCGACACCGCCGACAGTTTTTGCGCCGATCATCCAGAATTTGGGCGCCAGTGGCCTGGCCCGGCGGCATCTGGGGCAGGCCCAGCAGTCCAAGGTGATTATTGAAAAGCCGTTTGGCCGCGATCTCGCGAGTGCACAGGCGCTCAACCAGGAGCTGACCACGGTGTTCGCCGAGGAGCAGGTGTTTCGCATCGATCACTACCTCGGCAAGGAAACGGTGCAGGATCTTTTGGTGCAGCGTTTCGCGAACTCGATTTTCGAGCCGCTCTGGAACCGCAACTACATCGATCACGTGCAGATCACCGTGGCGGAAGAGGTGGGCGTCGGTTCCCGCGCCGGGTATTACGAGCAAAGCGGCTGTTTGCGCGATATGATCCAGAATCACACTATGCAGCTTCTGGCGCTGACGGCGATGGAACCGCCCGTGTCGTTCGATCCACAATCCTTGCGCGACGAGAAGGTGAAGCTCCTCAAGGCGATCCAGCCCGTGCGGCTCGAAGGACCCGACAGCGATGTGGCGCGGGCGCAGTATTCGGCCGGCATGATGGCCGGCAAGGAAGTGCCCGGCTATCTGTCGGAGAAGGACATTGCCCAGCAGTCCGCCACGGAGAGCTACGCCGCGCTTCGTCTGAGCATCAACAACTGGCGCTGGCAGGGCGTGCCATTCTACCTGCGCTCGGGCAAACGCATGGCGCGCCGCGTGAGTGAAATCGCGATCCGCTTCAAGCGGGCGCCGGGAAGTTTGTTCGCCGAATCGGACCGCTTTAACATCGCCCCCAACACACTCGCTTTTCAAATCCAGCCGGACGAAGGCCTGAGCCTGATCCTCAATGCGAAAGTGCCGGGCCTCGAGACGCGCACCCAGCCGGTGAAGATGAATTTCCGTTATGCGACGACTTTCGGGTCGAACACACCCGAAGCCTATGAACGTCTCGTACTGGACGCCATGGTCGGCGACGGCACACTTTTCATCCGCGGTGATGAAACCGAGCGTTCCTGGCAGTTGATCACGCCGATTCTTGCACACTGGGCCAAGGAAGGTCGCAAGGGGATGGATAGTTATGTGGCGGGTTCATGGGGACCGGCCGCATCGGCGGCGCTGCTGGCGGCGAACGGCCACACCTGGAGAGAGCCGTGAGCGCGGCCCAGTGGAGCAAAGTTTCATGGCTCAAGATTCAACTGCCACGATGAGGACTCTTCAGCGACATTTCTTCTGCGCTGGATTCATTTCCTGCGACTTGGACCTTGTTACTTCCCGCTTTTCTTTCCGCCATGCCTAAAATCTTTGAAGCACTGCCAGGAATGGAGGTGCCCGTCAGTGCCATTTCCAGAAGTTTCGCCCAGCTCTGGGCTGATACCGAGGTCAGCGAGCAGAAAGCGATGCAGCTCAATCTCGTGGTGCATCTCGGTTTCGCCACCACCGAGGTGGATGCGCGGGAGCAATTCCAGGTGGCGGTGCGGCTGGCCCAGCGATACCCGTGCCGCGTGGTGGTGCTCTGCCCGGTGATGGAGGACACGAACCAAGTCGAGATGCGCGCGAAGATTTACGGCGAGTGTTTCACCGGCAAGTCGAAGGGCGACACGCGCTGCATTGAAATTGTCGTTCTCAGCTATCCGCTTTCCGCGAAGGCCTATTTGCAGGATCAGGTTTCCATCTGTCTGTCCACGGATCTGCCGCTTTATTACTGGGCTCATCGGTTCACTTCGAGCCAGCGGATCAGCACGTACGAGTATCTGCTCACCCGCTCGCAGCGCGTGATGTTTGACAGCTCGATTGTGTCGGCGGACGCGCTGTCGTATGCGTGGCCGAAGATTTCCGCAGTGCGCGACCTGGCTTACACCCGTACGCTGCCGCTACGGCAGAACATCGGGCAGTTCATCAGCCGCTATGCGCCGGCGCTCATCATCGCCGACTTGAAGGAAATTACGATCCGCCACCGTGCGCAGTTGTCGGCGGAAGCGAACTGCCTGCTCGGGTGGGTTAAGAAAGGCTTGGTGCGGTCCGGGGCGAATGTGGACCAG
>JANYDX010000525.1 GCA_025363395.1 Verrucomicrobiota bacterium | reverse complement strand
GCGCCGATTCCTCGACCACCAGCTCGTATTTGTAGCGGTTGCTTTTCTCCGCCATGAAATTGTCGCGGGGCTTGAGCCGGCAGGCTTGGATGAATGAACCGATCTTCTTGGAAAAAACATTCTCCAAGCGGTCCTTTTTGAGGGCGTCGAACAAGGTGTCCAGCAGTCGCTGCTCGGCGGCTCCGATCGTTTCTCCGTCGGCCCATTGTTCAATGCGCTCGACGGTCAGAAACCCAGCCCGCACGCCATCCACGATGTCGTTCAGTGAGTATGCCGCATCATCGGACCAGTCCATGATCAGGCACTCTACGCTCTTGAAGTCGTTGATCGCTTCGCCGCGCATGAGCGGTCCGGGGATCTTCGCGCCGCCAAAGACCCAGTCGCGTACCGGCGCCTGGCTGTCGTAGATAAAGTGGTTGAGCGGCGGAGTCGCGAATTCGGTATAGACTTTCTTGTACTTCAACACGCCGTCGAGCAGCGCGCGAGTGGGCTGCATGCCCTTCATCCCGGATTCGTTTTGATAAATCGTTTCGCACAGCAGATGCAGCGTCTGGGCGTTTCCCTCAAAGCCGCCGCGACGCTTCATCAATTCCTGCAGCGTGCGCTCGCCGGAATGTCCGAAGGGCGGATGACCCAGGTCGTGGGCCAGGGAACTCCCCTCCACGAGATCGGAATCGATGTAGAAGTCATCCGTAAGCGGATCACCCCGGCTGCGCAGAAAGCGGCAGATGGAGCGGCCAATTTGCGCGACCTCCATCGAGTGAGTCAGTCGCGTGCGGTAGAAATCGTATTCGCCAGAAAGGAATACCTGGGTCTTCGATTGGAGTTTGCGGAAAGCGTGCGCATGAATGATGCGGTCACGGTCGATTTGGAACGGGCTGCGGTAGTCGGTCTTCCGGCTGCTCCCCCACTCCTGCAGGTCAAAGGCGTTATAGAAACGGTTCTCGGGCATGGTTTCTCCGGGACACAAACAGGAGATTCCCCGAGATGCCAAGCAGGTTATGCCAGCCACGCGCAACCGACCGGGTGTTCGCATCACGGGTGTCATCACCCTGCCGCCCGCCGAAGTTTTTCAGTGGAACCACTCGTGCGGGAGATGTATTTCAAAGCCATGCCATCCCTCATCAGACCTAATTACTTCAACGGTCAGCTTCTCACCCAGGCTGACTTTCAACTGGAGCAGGATTACCTCATCGCCCGTTCCCGCCGGCACAATCTGATCGCTCACGGCATTGGCATCGCGAAAGGGCTCGTGGTTTCCACCGTCCCAAAAGGCACCCCGCCAGCCGTCGTCGTTTCGCCTGGCGCCGCCATTGATCCGGCGGGCAACGAAATCGAACTCGATCAACCGCGAGAACTCATCATCACCGCCCCCGGACGAGCGTTTTGCGTCGTCATTCGCCAAGTGGAGCGTCCGATCAATCCCGTGCCGGCTCGCACCGCCGACGGTGTCGCGTTCACCCAGATTGAAGAAGACTGCGAAATCGCACTTCTGGCGGATGGCCTGGTAGCCGGCGGGGATCTCGTGCTGGCTCGCTTCGTCAAAATTCGCGCCGGTTGGCGCCGCGATCCCAAGGTGAAACAGAGACGCCTCCGCTAACCCGGATACTTAACACCCAAAAAGATAATCCTCAGGAAAATTTTCCTCTACCCTCCGGGCAGGGCGCACTTTGTCGCGGTCAGCTCCCGCACAATCGGCCCGACAGGGCGAATACTTCACGCCAGCAGGTGGGAAAGTACTCGGGCTAAGTCTCAGCCAGACAGTTGCCCGCATTCCGACCGCAATCATGAATTTCACCTGGATCAGGCCATCTCTTGGCCTGCCCAACCCTTATTGGGTTGGCGGCCGGGTCGGCGCGGACCGTTCAGCCGGCACTGCCTCCGCATTTGGATTTACGGCCAGAGCTTGATCCACTGACGGAACGGGAGCATCACTAGGGGTGGTCCACTGGCGGCCCTCCTTCATGAATTGCACGGGAGCGGTCGGTCCCTTCTCCGGAGAGGTGCAGCCGGCCAGGAAAAGAAGAAGCCCCGATACGAGCGGAACAGCGAACGAACGAACACGGTTGGGAGTGAGGCAAGACATACAGGTAAGTTTCTAAAGGTAGAAGCTATGAAGCCGACCCAATTTTTTCAAGGACGGAAAAGAAAGTGCCAAAGCATTGCATCTCGACTGAAGGATACGGCATTTTAGTCCGCTCTCGAAATGAAATCGGTCTTGAAGGATTGACCACGAAAGCCACCCGAGGTGTCGCACGGAGCCAACATGAATTGAGCGTGGAGTTCAGAATGAACATCGCCAAGCTTGGCCGCATGCCGAACCGTCCCACCTTCCCTTCCTCCCGCCACAGTTTCCTTCAATTCGGTCTGGTCATCACCTTGTTTTTCGGAGTCGCCAAGTCAACATGGGCCGCGGTTGAATCACAGGCCACCGCTGGCCCGCGACCGCAGATGGCGCTGCCGGCCATGGGCGAGTTGGTGCCCTTGGATCGCATCCACGAAATCTGCACCTTTTATGGGCTCAATGACCTCTGGCGGAAAATCGAACGTGATCCACCATCGCGCCCCTTCAAGAGCGACGGTTGCACGGGCTGGTTCGACGACTGGCAGGGAGTCAGCCTCTACCCCGCAGGTTTTCTCCACGACTTAAAATACTGGGCGGGCTATCCCGGCGAGGAAGTGGAGCGGCTGGTCGCCGACGCGGAACTGATGATCGATGTCGCGCGTCTACTCAATTCCACCACGATGGCAGAAACGATGTTCCACGGCGTGCGTCTTGGCGGCAGTGACAAGTTGCACACGTCTTTTTCCTGGGCTTTCGGTCGCGAGTCGCTGGAAGCAAAAGCGAACGGGAAGTAAGGAGCGCAGGTGATTTCTCTACGCACTTTTTTGTTGGGCATCACCGGAAGTCGGGAACTGGTACCGACGAAATGTGGTCAGTTGATGGATGAATACATTACTCTTGATTGTCGTTCTTCTTCTCCTGTTCGGTGGCGGCGGCTTTTACCTTGGCGGTCCCGCCATCGGCGGCGGCAGCGTGGGGCTGATTCTGCTAATTATCCTGATCGTCTATCTCATGGGCGGTCTGCGGACGAGAAACTAACCTGGCGAAGGTAAGCGGCCGATCCCCCTGATCACCAGCCGGTGATCAGGGGGCTTCGTTGTAATGATCCCCGGAGCATTCTCGGGGCAGTTGCCAAACTCCTTGGAAGCGGGGTGGACGTGCTTCAGACATTCCCCTGCCGGAGTCACGTCGCCGTCGCATATCTTCACCGCATCCAAGCTAGAGCAAGTTTACCCGCCTGCGGCTGGCTCCGGGATACCCCCCGGGAATAACGATCCCCGGACACTTGATCAAAAACCCCTGCGGATGTTTCTGTCGCTCGTGTGGCAGACACCCGCCGGCTTACAGGCAAAGCGGAATGCACGGTCCCGGGCCAGACGCGAAATTATTCGCAACGGTGGTCGTGGACCTGCCCGCCCATCCCCGGTAACAGTCTATACTTTCGCGACGTATCCTTCTGCGCTTGGCGTTGGCGCAGCTTGATTGGCCAATTTGGCGGCCGCGTCTTTCTCCTCATCCTTTCGTTCCCGTGCGATTTCGACCGCGATGGCCGCCGCCTCCACCGCCGGTGCCGCCTCGGTCCGCTGGGCGTACTCTCTTTCCTCGCGCTCGTCTTTGCGCCGCACGACGATGTCCTCGGGTTGCTCCGTCTCGCCGGGGAGGCTGACGCGCAGTTCTTCCAAGAGCATCAGCAGCGCGGAGGCGAGCGGAAGCGCCAATAGCGCCCCCACGATTCCCCCCAACGCCCCGCCGGCCAGCAAAGAGAAAAACACCACGGAGGAAGGCAGTCGCAACGCACGACCATACACCAGAGGCACCAACACCCGGCTCTCGAATTCCTCGTAGGCAAGCAGCAGCAAAAACACCGTTAGCGCTACTCCCGGTCCCACCACAAACGCCGCCCCCACCGCAGGTAGGATCGTCAGGAATGCACCAATGTACGGCAGAAGGTCCATCGCCCCGCCAAAGACCGCGAATGCAAGGGCGTTCGGCACCCGGCACACCAGCAGGACCGCGAAAATGAACGCCGCGATGGCGACACAAGTGATGACCTGCCCGCGGATGTAGCCGCCGACAATCGTCTCCAGGTGTAACAGTACCCGGGAGGTCCGCACATGATGGTTGCGGGGGATGAGGGAAAAGACCGCACCCCGCAGCCGGTCGCGGTCAATCATGATGTAAAGCGCCAGAAAAACCGCCGCTAGTCCGTAGGCAATGATTTCAACCGCCCGCATGGAAAGGTTCAACAGCATGGCCTGAGAGTTTTTCAATAAGTCGCCATAATCCATGGAGCGCAGCCCCTGAGCCAGCCCTCGGGCCACGGGCAGGCTTTCCAAATAACCCGCCAGATGCTCACGAATTTCCGGCTCATGTTCGATGACGGTACGAATCTGACCCAGCAGTGGTGGAACACTCAGGGAAAGAGCTAGCGCGGTTAATCCGATGGCGATCCCAAAAACGAGGCAGATGGCAAAGCCTCGCCTGCACTTCCGCTGCTCAAGCCATGTCACTAGTGGATTCAGCGCCCCCACAATCAGCAGCGCCGCGACGAGGACCAGCAGCACAGGCGCCAGCCGCACGAGCATCCACACCGCCGCGGCGAGGACCACCAGCGCGATTATGGTCCGCGGCGCGAGTTCGAATCGAACGACTCGAAGCGGGGACGGGACAGGAGCGTGGTGGTTCGAGGAGGAGATCATCTTTTATTAGTCCAATTCCTGCCGCCTTCGTTCGCAACAAACTCGCGCAATCCATCACATCTGATCGCCGCGGTCCAAACCAGGGAAGCACTCATAAACTGCAGATTGCCCGGAGTTTTACGAGCAGTAACGTCCTTCCGTCGCCAAGCCCAACTCCTACCCTATCCGTCAACGACACATTGACGATCTCTCGTGGTGAACCGTAGGATTCGCGGCAGTGAACTCCGCTTGCTCCGGCCCCATTTTCGACTCAAAGGGATTTATCCGCCTTTTGGGGGCTGGCGGTTCTTACCTCCGATTTCTTTCAGCCTTTTACCTGGGTTCCGTTTTGCTCTCGCCCACCTTCGCCGCGGGGGGGAACCCGGCCGGATACACGCCTTTTTCCAACAAAGAATTTTCGCCTGCCGGACTCGGACCCCACGAACCTGACCTCAAGGCTGAATTTCCGGGCTCAGCCGCTACCCACGGAATATCCCGGGGGTCCGCAACGGTCAGTGTATTCATTAACGCGGATAATCGGGCCACGGATTTTCTGGTGGTCAATTACACCAACGCAGCGTTCGGCACCGCTCTGCTGGAAACCGTGAAAACCTGCCAGTTTCACGCCGCCAAACTCAAGGGCACTGCAGTGGCGGGCCGCTGCGATTTCACCTACCGGTTTGAAACCAGCCGGGCGATCCTGTACGCGTCCGATGCCTCCAACCTAAAGGGGGATAAAATCAGTGAGCCCGCTCTGATTTACAATGCCGTTAGTGAGTCCAAACTCGACAAAGCCCTGGTATTCTCCAACGCCGTTCTTCCCCTCATGCCGGAGGATTTCAAACCCCGGGACGCCAAGCCGGTGAAGGTTTTTGTGACTTTTTTTATCGACGAAGAGGGCCGGGTGCGGATTCCCAACGTGGAGTCCGCGGTGTCACCACTGCTGATTCCAGACGCACTGAGGGCAGTGCTGCAATGGTCGTTTGCACCACCGCAGGTAAAAGGCAAACCTGTGCTCGTATTTACCGGACGACTCGTGCGATTCGTGCCCCGGTCAAAATAAACCCAGTCGTCGCTGCATCACACCCTGCCGGTCCGTCTCTCAGAGATGGCGGTCAGCGGAATCCTGATTCTTATCAGTCGGCCGTCCCGATGTCTTTTCCCGCCTTTCACGGTGAGCCAACCGGACAAGCAACGGTGACAAGCAGAAGTTCAATGGCGGTCACGACCTTTGAGGTCAGATAGTTTTTCGATTGAGGCTTTCATAAAAATCGATTGTCGCAGGCTGGAGAACCACGCACGCCACCGGCCCAGGGAACCATAAAGTTAAACGGTCGAGCGCTCCACCCGCGGGTGATCACCGCACGAGTTAGCAGCACGGGCACAATTTACGGAACCGCCAATAGTGCGCAAACAAGTCCGGTAGCCGGTGGCTGGGAGCCGGCTGCATGAACTGGCAAAATTCAGGTGAACCGAACACAAGTAGTATCTGTCTGCACACTTATGAACCCCACAACTCGTTTTTGCGCATTCCAATTTGCTTCTTTACTGCTGGGTGCGGGAATTTTGCTGACACTTGCGGGTTGCTATAGCTCGCCTCCCGCCAGATCAGGCTACGTCCGGGCCAGCTCACCGGTGATCCTGGTCGATGACGATAGCTATGTCTACTATCCCGGATACGAAGTGTATTATAACAACCGGCGACGCCAATACGTCTATCGCGAAAACAATGTGTGGATCACCCGGCGCGAACCTCCCCGCGCTTGAGCGAGAGAACTGTCTGCCTCGCCCCCGGTGCGCGTGGAATTCCGTGATGCACCGGAACGCCACCACGAGGAAATCATCCGCACGTATCCAAAAAACTGGAGGCCTCCAGCGCCTCAGCAGAGACAACCGGAATCACGCGACGATCATCGTGACCGGGCTGAGCATCATGACAATGATGACCACAAGGATCGGGACGACCGCCGGTAGAATTAAAGGATGATGTGCCAGTTTGCCCGAGCGGACACTCACCGCGGTGCATTTGGATTGAGACGACATTTGTCCGGTGTACAAACAGTGGATCGATGAAAAAAATGCTCCTGCTGATTTTCCTGTCGGTGTCTGGATCCCTGGCATTTGCCACCAGAATTCCCGTGGTGCTGGATACCGACATTGGCACCGACATCGACGATTCCTGGGCTCTGGCCCAGTTACTGCGCTCTCCCGAACTCGATCTGAAGCTGGTCCTCACGGAAACCGGTGACACCCGATACCGCGCAAAAATCGTGGCAAAATTTCTGGAGGCCGCGGGCCGCAGTGACATCCCCGTGGGCATCGGTCTCAACCAAGGACCGATGCCGGCCGACGCCAGCAATCTGATCCCTTGGGTCGCGGGCTATGATCTCGCGAAATATCCCGGCCACGTCCACGAAGATGGGATCAAGGCGCTGGTCCATCTGATCATGGAATCGCCGGAGCCGGTGATCATTATTGCCATCGGACCCGTGCCCAATCTGGCGCGGGCGCTGCAGCTTGAACCCCGGATCGCGGCTAAATGCCGTCTGGTCGGAATGCACGGCAGCTTCGACAAAGGCTACGGCGACAGCGCGCAACCATCCGCCGAATCCAATGTGAAAGTCGATCCCGCGGCTTTGCGTACGGTGTTAGCCGCACCGTGGCAGGATATCCTCCTCACGCCACTCGACACCTGCGGCATCGTGAGTCTTGAGGGGGATAACTATCACTCCATCTGGTGTGCGACGCACGATCCCGTGTTGCGTGCCCTCATCGAGAGTTACTGCGTTTTCGCGCCACGGGTAAATTGGATGAAATGCGATTTTTTCGCCACGCGCTCCACCACCCTGTTTGATTGTGTCGCAGTCTACCTAGCCTACTCCGAAAAATTAACCGAAATCGAGCCGGTTACCTTTAACGTGACTGATGACGGTTTTACGCGACGTTCTGCTGCCGGTCCTTTCCGGGCGCGCGTAGCGCTTCGCTGGAACGATCTCCCCGCATTCAGAGAACACCTGACGCGCCGACTCCTCGGACGCCCCTGAGAAGTGTTTGGAGAGCCGGTTTTACCGCAGGCCAAACATCCTGCATTAGACCCATGAAAAATTCCTGCGCGAGGTCGCCCGCGTTCCAATATTATCTGCCGGAGCGCTAAAGACCTCGCGATGAAATGGGACACTGAATCAGGACGAATGCGCCTGGTTCCAAAGCGGCTTGCCGCTCTCCACTGGTTTACTTTTCGGTCCGGTATGCGTTGCAATCTTGGGGGCTCGAGCCTCTTTCTTTTGCAATGCTGCTTGGATGGCGTCGTCTTCGGAAATTGCCGGTGAAATGTGATTCTCAACCATACTTTCCGCTGCAGTCTCCACTTTGATTTGTTTGGCCCGATCCGTGGTTCCCTTGGATTGGGTCGTGGTGCGCAAAGCCTGTGTGCGGCCTGATTCTGCATTCGCGTCCGTCACCCCGGCGGTGAGCTGCCGCTCCGCCTCAAACCAAATTTCATTGTCGCGACCGCTGGGATTGCCGGATTCCTGCCAAATTTTTTGAGCACGTTGCGTGATTGCCTCGTGAGTGGGTTGGTTCGTTTTCATAAGAGTAAACTACAACTGGGTAAGGACCAATATCCTCGGAACGGAGGAGAGAATTCTCCTCTATCGTTTGACCAATCGCCGGCAAACCAGTTCCGGCCTATCTAACCCAATAAATGGGGCTTATTGTCAGTGCCACCGGTGCGAACAAGCTGCGCTGGTCCCCACTCGTTCTGATTCAAGTGCTCCCATCCCCACTCTCAGGGCTTGGCTTCCAGGATGAGGTTGAAGGGAGTGTTCGTAGCACGACGAAAACGGGTGAAGCCTCCTTTTGTAACCACCTCGCGGAGCTTGGATTCACCCGCTTGGGCACCCAGCGCCAATCCAACCTCTTGGGATTTTGAGGCCGGCGTACAAATCATGGCCGAAGCCGCATAGAACACCCGACCCACTGGATTGAGGTTATCCTCAATCCGGTCCCCTGCGGCGGGCTCCACGATCATCCACGTTCCATTTGGCTTGAGCGACGACCGCACATGTCTGGACGCTCCCACGGGATCACCCATATCGTGCAGGCAGTCGAAGAAGGCGACGAGATCGAAATCTTTGCCGGGGTATTCCTTCGCCGCTGCAACCTCGAACGTCACCCGACCATCCAAGCCCGCCGATTTTGCTGCCGCCCGGGCGCGCTCGACTGAGGGTGCATGATAATCGTAGCCAACGAACGTCGATTTCGGAAATGCCTGCGCCATGAGAATGGTCGACGCGCCGTGACCGCAACCCACGTCCGCCACTTTTCCCCCTGTCTTGAGCTTTGCCTCAACCCCATCGAGTGCAGGGATCCATGAGCTGATTAAATTAGATGCGTAACTGGGCCGAAAAAAACGCTCCGTGCCTTCGAACAAGGCCGCGCAATGCTGGTGCCAGCCAAACCCAAAACCCGTTTTAAAGGTCTCACGGAGTTGCGGCTCGTCCATGACGGTTGACGCGATGATCTGATAAGCCGCCGGCAAATAGGCCGGGCCAGTGTCCACCGCGAGCAGCAGCGCCTGTTCGTCAGGCAGGTTGAACCGGACCGAGGCGGCGTCATAGGTCACATATCCGCTTGCCGCTTGGGCACACAACCATTCATGGACGTAGCGTTCATCGGTGTGGGTTCTCCCGGCCAGCTCCGCGGCAGTCAAAGGTCCGGCACCGGCCATTGCCTTATACAGACCGAGCCTTTCTCCAATAATTATCAAAGCGGTTTGAAAAGCCGCGCCCATGTCGTTCAACGCCCGGCCGAGAAACGCATTCAGTTTCTCCGGGTTCACGTTCAGCTGAGGTGTGTTCATTGATTGTTATTTCCTGTTTTCGAGGGTTGGAACCGGATTCCATGGGCTGATCTGGTGCACCGCCCTATGTTAAGGTGGGGCGAACCGATTGATTGAAGGGGCCTCTCTGAGCCTGGCACTTCGACGCCCACGCGATCAGTTTAACCGATCTGGCTTGCGCCGGCTATACCCCGAAGGGAGGTAATGTGTCGGGCGGAAACCTCCGGGATGTCTCCCTCCCCAATACTCCTTTCGGAGCAAGATGGCTCGTTAGGCCCGTTTCGGATCGACCGGGTGCGGACGATTTCGCAGTGTCCGCCTCGCGTGAAACTCGTCCGCCCAATCAAGTCGCGACGTACCGGAGTCGCGTCACGAAACCGCTGCCATCCCCTGCTGCGCCGAAGCGGAGTCGAGCTGGACCAGGTTTTACTGAAGATGCACGGAGTGCAGGAAATGAATGAGTTTTGGGAAGCCGCCAAGCAGGTCCTGCACGCGGCGCTTCCCGTCCATTTTATCTGCATGTGTTTGCGTCCATTTGCACTCATGCCGTCGACGGTATTTCGGGAACGGGCGCCTTTCGCCACCGAGGAAGAGTTCCAACGCTTCCAAGAGGTGAGCCCGATCCAAGCCTACCTGTCCCTGCGCCCCGGCACGACCCTCGTGCGCATCAGCGACATCATGCCCGACGGCGAACTCACCGGCACGGAATTCTACCACCGCTTCATGCTGCCGCACGACGATCGTTACTTCGCGTGCCTGAATTTCTGGCACGGCGGACTTTTCCAGGGATTGATCGGCTTGCACCGCACCGCCGAGCAGCGCGACTTTACCGAGGCCGAGCTGGCGTTGCTCGCCCAGCTCCACCCGCACTTCGCGACCGTCCTGCAACGCATTCTGAGTTTGCACCGGGAGCGCGCAGTGCGTCTCTCCTTGGAAAAACTGCTGGTCAATCTGCCCATCGCGACGGTGTTGCTGGATTGGGAGCTGCGCGTGACCTCGCGCAACCACTCCGCCGTGGAACTGTGTGCCGTGTGGAATCTGGGCCCGGAACGGGCGGCGCGGGAAAAAAAGCCCGAGACCTTCCGCCTGCCTGCCTGCGTGCTGGAGTATTGCGCGCACTTCAAGACCACATGGAATCCGTGTCACCACCGGCTTTGTCCGCTGACTTCACCTGCGGGCGTTTATTTTTCTCATCCCGATCAGCCGGGATTGCGCGCGTCGGTCAACCTGCTCCAGCTCGACGCTGCACCACTCAGTATGCCGATGTTTCTGATCAGGCTGGACGACAGCCGCGCTTCGGCCCAAATGGGGCGCCAGGAGAAACCCGGCTCAATGGGCTTGTTGACCCGTCTCAGTCCACGGGAACGCGAAGTGGCCCAACTCGTCGGACAGGGCTGCAGCAATGACGAAGTCGCCGAGCGCCTGTGCAAGAGTGTGCTCACGGTGAAACGTCAGTTGCGATCAATCTACCAGAAGTTGAATGTCGTCAGCCGCGGCCGTCTGACCGCACTGCTGCGGTAGCCTGACGGGGATTGCGACGGAGTTTGCAAACTTACGATTACGCCTGCATGTGAACAGGTGAATAATTCGGGCGGCCAGAGCGACCCGGATCAACTCTACTCCCCCCATGAATCGACGCACCTTTGTATCTTCCCTCGCCGTGGCCGGTGCCGCGGTCGCCGCAGGTCCCCGCCTTTTTTCCGCCGGTTCGAAGCCACGGCCCAGACTCGGCCTCATCGGTTGCGGTTGGTATGGCGGCGTCAATCTTGAAGTGTTCGCCCAATGGGCCGGTGTCGAGATTGTTTCGCTGTGCGACGTCAACGAGCACGCTCTCACCGCCACGCTAAAAACCGTGGCGAAGTACCAGCAGGCGGCGCCAAAAACATTTTCCGATTACCGGGAGATGCTGCGCGCAGGCGAACACGACATCGTCATCGTCGGCACGCCCGATCACTGGCATGCGCTGGGCGCCATTGCGGCAATGAAAGCCGGGGCGGATGTCTATTTGGAAAAACCCATCAGTGTAGACGTGATCGAAGGCGAGGCACTCGTCGCCGCCGCGCGCAAATACGGGCGCGTTGTGCAGGTAAACACGCAGCGGCGCAGCAATCAATTCTACCTCGAAGCTCGCGACAAGTACGTCAGCAGCGGAAAGCTGGGCAAAATCGGTTTGGTCGAAATGTACAGTTATCTCGGGTCAGAAGGCTGGTCTGCCGGCTCGGTGCCCGATGCACCCGTTCCTCCCCATTTGAATTACGATCTCTGGTCCGGGCCCGCGCCGCTGCTGCCCTTCAAGAACATTAAAGAGGAACGGGGATGGCGTGCATTCATGGAGTACGGCAGCGGCCCGATTGGCAATCTCGGTGTACACATGATCGACAAAGTTCGCTGGTTGCTGGGTCTGGGCTGGCCGGAATCGATCAGTTCCAACGGGGGCATCTACGTGGAAAAATCCTCCTTCTCCAACATTTCCGACACCCAGCGAAGTGTCTTTCACTATCCCGACCTCGACCTCAGCTGGGAGCACCGGCTATGGGGCGCGTCCCCGATTCCAACCCGGCATTGGTCGGACCAGTGGGGCGCACGACTCATCGGCAGGAATGGCACTTTAAACCTGACGATGCTGGAGTATATTTTCACGCCCGCTGACGGCGGGCCGCGCGAGGGCGTGCACATGCTTTCCAAAACCGGCAACCTGGAGAACATTGACTTCAACCGTGGAATAAATCCGTACGCGGAAGTCGAAAAGCGACATGTGCTGGATTTCATGACTGCGCGAGAAAACCGCGGGCGGCCCATTGCCGACATCGAGGAAGGCCATATCTCCACCGCCTGCTGCGAACTGGCCAATCTTGCGCAGAAACTGGGCCGGACACTCGCGTACGATCCCAAGACGCGGACAATACCCGGTGACCCCGAGGCCACCCGTCAGCTCGCCCGTCCCTATCGCGCTCCGTGGGTCCATCCTGATCCGACAACGGTGTGAGGGACAACCCGCACTCACACGCCGCGGTTGTTTTCCTTGGGCAGCAGGCGTTCAATGGTTGCGGTAAAGACGGTGAGATCATAAGGCTTCGGCACGACCGCTTGAAAACCATACTTCTCGAAACTCGCCATCACCGGATCGCTTGAATAACCGCTTGAGACGATCACAGGTACGCTGGTGTCGTATTGCCGGATAGCTTCAATCGCGAGCTTTCCGCCCATTCCTCCGGGGATGGTGAGATCGAGAATGATGAGGGAAAACGGATGGCCCAATTTTTTCGCCTCCTCAAATGCCCGCAGCGCACTCGCGCCGTCCGGGACGACCGTCGCCTGCAGTCCCATCCGCTCCAAAATATTAGCCCCAAGCGTGCGGATGCTTTCCTCGTCATCCATTAAAAGAACGCGGGGCGCCGCGCTGTCCGGTCCGCGCGCCAGCGGATGACTCGATCCACCGCTAACGGCTGAAGCCGGTAAGGATTCAACTGGCCTCTCCGGCATTTCCCCGGCGGCAGGCAGCCGGATGATAAACGTGGTGCCCCGGCCGGGCTGCGACTCCACCTCAATGTGACCGCCGTGTTTTTTTATGATGGAATAAACCGTGGCCAGACCGAGCCCGCCCCCGGTTTCCTTCGGGGAAAAATAGGGATCGAAAAGCTGGGGCAGCGCCGCCGGAGCGATGCCCACACCGGTGTCCGCAATCGTCAGCCGAACATAGAACCCAGCGGCCAGCCCGGTCGCGCCGGCCACGGTAATTTCCTCGTTCGCGAGGGCGATCCGCAGGACGCCTCCCTCCGGCATCGCCCGCAGCGCGTTCAACACCAGGTTTCTCACCGCCTGGGAAATCTGTTCCCGATCAATCAGCGCTGATCGAAGATTACTCGCCACGTCACAGGAGTAGCGAACATTCGAGCCGTGCAGTACGAGTTCGGCGGTGTCCCGAACAATCTCCGACAGATCCGCATTCGTTCGCAGGGGATCGCCGCCGACGGCAAAGGTCAGCAACTGGCGCGTCAGATCGCGCGCGCGCGCTGCTCCGTGCTCGATATCGCGCACTCTTGCCCCTTCGCTTTCCATCACCGGTTTGTTGAATTTGATCAGCGTCAGATTGCCCATGATGATCGTGAGGAGATTATTGAAGTCGTGAGCAATGCCACCGGCGAGAACACCCAGGGATTCCAACCGCGTGGCCCGCTGCACCTCCGCTTCCAGCCGGGCCTGATGCTCGTGCTGTGTGCGGATCAGCCGGGTCTGCTGGTTGACCTGCCGGCGCAGCGCGGTGATCCATCCCAGCCCCAACAAAGTACAGCCGCCGAGGATGGCCGCGACGACCAGCATGCGTTGCACGGTCCACAAACGCGGCGATTCAAAGACGGTAATGTCCGAAGGGGAACGGAGCAGTAGTTCAAATTCCCGAATCTGACGGGAGTCATCGAAGGCCAGACGGTAGATACCCGTTAACTCCAATCCAGTTCCCACGCTATAGTTTGGTCCGCCATTTCCCGAGGCGTGATTGAGCACCGCTTCAAAGAGAGTGCGGCCGGATTGCAGGGTCAGCCGGGACTGTCCCCGCCGGTTAAAAACGTCGATGAGGTAACCACGCACGCGCACCAACCGGCAGTCATTGGCCAGCTTCATTTGCGCGGGATCATCCACGAAAAAGGGTTCAGGCGCCGACGCGTCCCCAGTCTTGCGATAAGTCGCGTCTCGCAAAATGGTCCGCACTCCCTCCCGGCCGAGAATACCCACCGCTTCAATGCTGTCGCCGGGAATCAACGCCGGACTTTCATGAGTCCGTATTTGCAGCGCAGTATTTCCTTCCTGCATAAAAACCATCCCGTCCGCCGCAGCGTGCAGCACCACGCCCGCAACTCGCACCCGCGTCATGTTTTGCTCGAAGCCGAGCTGGTGCAGATTACGGATCGTCCGCAGAGGCAAATCGTAGAAATCAATCGGCGCGTCCTCCTCAATCGTAATATCGTGTAGAAAAGGAACCCGCAAAGTGATGCGGGTGATACGTCCGCTCTGATCCGAGCTGGTTTCGCAAACCCCATGCACCCGGATCAATGAGCCGGGATTCGCCACAAAATTGACCGGAGATTGGAGATGGCCGACAAATTCTCCGGACGGCGTCGTCACATAAATCCAACGCCAGTCACCCTCGGAAACCGTGCGCTGAATAAAGCCGCGCATTTCCACCCACTGGCCGTCCTCCTTCCCCGAAATTGCCTGATCGTAAGTGACCGCCTTGGCCGTCGGCGGGCTCATCGCGCCCAAATCCTTGAAGCTTTTTAACTCAACGGTCGCTGTGGGCCCCTCGTGGTACGTTGTGCCTTGGACCTGCAGGTATTTCAGCAGATAGGGCGTCTCCATAGTGGTATGATCGTAGTGCACCCGGATGCCGCCGCTCACATCCTGCAGGAAGAAAAAATCGTTGCCGGGGATGGACCAGGTAACTCCGCCGGAAATTCTGACCGGGCGGTGTTCTGCCGCCTCTTCGGGGCTCAACTGCCGGATTTCCGCCACGGTTTGCAAGAGCGTGCTGTCATTGCCATGACTCGCGGCGGGCTTTGCTCTGCGATAAAGCGCCTGGTCGAGCAGCCAGCCGGCGCCTACGGAAGCCACTCGCCCCACGACCTCGACATCGGTTCCGACCGGAATGCGCTGTTGCTGAATGGAATTGATGCTCACTTGGCCGGTTTCATCGCGAACGATCATCCGTTCGCCTACCTCCTGCATCACCACCTGCCCGCGAACTTTCACCACTTTCCCCGGCCCGAGCTTGGACAACTCACTCACCGGTGTGCCGCCATTGGCAAAGAGCGGATTCTCGTTGATCGATCCGACGGTCTGGATGTCGTCCTGCTCTCCCATCCAAAGTTCAATGGTCGTCCGGGTCTGCGTCGGATCAGACCGGGCCGAGTAGAGCGCCTGCACCCGCACAAACTGACCCTGCCAGTTGGGCACGTCGTTTGGATTATCCGGTTTAACCCAGCCAATCAGTGGGCGATTTTCGCTGATAATCAGGAGCCGCACATGGTCGGCGTCGATCAGTTGTTGGCTGTCGACATACCCTTCGAGCCGGACAATTCGGCCATGCAAGGTGTTGGCATCATTGATCCGCCCTTTTGTATCCAGCAATTCGACCGGCTCGCGAGCCTGAAGCACAGTAACTTTGACTGAATCCGCCGTTAGCCCCTTTGCCGGGATCATCACACCCTCGATCAAAACCCTCTGTCCGGTTCTTAGCCCTGCGAGCGGTGCCGGGATCGGCACATAGGTGCCGACGTGATCATGTTCCAACCAAAGCATTCGGAAAAGAGGATCATAGTAACTCACCCGCCCTTCCCAGCGCACCGAATGCGCGAGATTTTTCTCTTCTGCCGGCATCGACCACAATTCGCTGGGATCAGCTATCGCAGGACGGCCCGGCCCGGCGTCGGCCGCGAACGATTTATGCGGGCTTAACGTCAGTATAAGCAGCCAAACCCAACTGCGACCTGACCCGGCAATCGAAAAAAATCTTCGGACGGCCAACAAGGTGCGTCTGATTTCGGAGCGCACGCGGGGAACTGGGCAAGGGAGAAACACTGGAAGTTATTAAATACGCTCAATTGCACAGGAGGCTAGCATGAACTCATTCAACGACGGCGCCGTTCCCGTCCGATCTGGTGCGCGGGTCGGGTGGGTGAGACAAGTTCATACAATTTGCCGGCTATCGCGAGCCAAGGAGAGTAACTGTGAACAACTGGGCATTCAAAATCCCCCTGAATTCGCTGGCTCCGTTTTTGGATTCGCCAACTCCGGACTCTCGCCCCTCTTCATTATGTTGATTCCGCCCGTTCAGAAACCACGCGAGATAACCCCGCTGCTCTTCCTATGCCTTCCACCGTTAACGGAGTAGGAACCCATTACTATGGACAGAAAAATATCCAGCGCCGGCCGGGGCCCTGCCCGCATTGCGGGCGGGCCGTCGAACTGACCTCCTACGATACACGGCTCTGGTTTGTCGTTGTTTTCATCCCGGTCATTCCGCTCCGCCGCAAGCGGATCATCGACAAATGCCCCGCCTGCACGCGTCACTTCGCGGTGGAAGCCGACATGTGGGAAACTTCCAAGCAGCTCGAGGTGTCCGGTGCCGAGGAAAAATTCCGCGCCAGTCCCTCCTCCCGAGAACGCCATTGGGCTCCACCAGAAACTGGTGAACTTTCACCAGTTCGACGAAGCCGCCTCCTTCCGGCAGAAAGCGGGCGCGCAATTTGCGGGCAGCGCCATGCTCCAGGCCTCCTTTGGCGATGCCCTCGCCCACTACGGGAAATTCGACGAGGCGGCGCCGTTCTATGCGCGCGCCCTGACCTTGCGACCCGATCTGCCCGAGGCGCGCACCGGCATGGCGGAAAGCCACCTGCGTGCCGGCCGGCTCGACGAAGCCCAGCCTCTGCTGGACTTCCTCGAAAAGCCCGGCGCCGCCCAACTTTACTCGCTCGCACCACTGGAACGTCTCGCCCTCGCCTATCAAAAAAAGAACCTTCACGAGGAAGCGCTTATCCTCTTCACCCGGCTGCTCGAAGGTCTGCCAAAACTTTCCGATCACAAGGGGTTTCGCCACATGGTGGAAAAGTCGGAAAAAGCCCTCGGACGGAGCGAAGCCCTGCTCCCGAAAAGAAAGTTCAGCTGGCGTAATTTTCGCTCCGAATCCGATCCCTCCGCCCGGTCGCGCGCACGCACCTTTCTGATTCTGGGCGTGATTGTCGCGCTCGTCTCACTGGGCTTCCTTATTGCCAACGAGTATATCCGCCGCCACCGCACGGTCTACCTCGTTAACGCCCACGCCATTCCCGCCATCGTCGAAATCACCGGCACCGATCTACGCCGCAAAACCGGCCGGCTTGAATCGTTTGAACTGAAGGAGGGCAACTACCACGCGGTGCTCAGCGGCCCGGTGAAACATAAATTGGATTTCGAGATTCAAACCTCCTATTTCAGCAGTTGGTTTGATGACCCGGTGTGGATTCTGAACATCGGCGGCGATGCCATCCTGTTGCGTCGCGAGGTGACCTATAACACCAACACTCCACCGCCCGTTCAAGAGTCTGGCCGAAACCGTGAAGATGAAATCATCGGAATCGCGCACCCTGGTGGACCTCCAGTTTTTCGATGGTGAAGGGACTGGGCTTTTTGGCTTCCTGCTTGATCGCAAGGAGTCGGACCGAGCCATGGAATTGGCCGAGACCTGGCTACTTACCCGCCCATCTGACGAAGCCATGCTGCAGATTTACACCGCGACCGCCAAACGGCTGAAACTGGTGTCTCGCGCGGATGCCTACCTGCGCGACCGCCTCGCGGCCCGGCCCGTGCGGATCGAGTGGCATCGGGCCTACCAGGGCATGCACGACTCCTCGACGGACCACAGTGCTTTGGTGGCGAAATACGACTCGCTCCTGGCCGCAACGCCAACGGATTCCGCCCTGCTCTATCTGCGCGGCCGCATCGATCCCGACCAGACGATGACCCGTGATTTTTTTCAAACGTGCGGCGCAAGCGGACCCGCAGAATCCATACCCGGTGTATGGCCTGGCGTATGATCGCATGGCAGCTGGCGACTGGCCGGCGGCGCGGACTTTGCTGGCCCGGGCTCTCGCGCTGAAAAAACAAGATGGAAATTACGAGGCGGCACTCGCCGTCGCCCGACTGGCCACAGGCGAAGGGACGGAAGTCGAGCGCGAAACCCGTGATCTACTCACGCATGATCGAACGAATCTGCTGCTGACTGCCCGGCTCGTGGACGCGCTCGCCGCCCAAGGCGACCGACGCCCTGAAATCCTCCAAGTGTGCAATTCCTTCAATGATGCCAACGCGAAACGGGACGATGAGGGCAAGGCGGCGACAGCCAGCGTGCGCCGCCACGCACTCTATGTGCTCGGGGACTTGGCCGCGGTTGAGAAAATGCTCGCCGGCAATTCGCCGGCGGAAAAAATCGCCCGCGCCGACGAGCTCATTGAACAAGGCCACCTGGCCGAGGCGGTAAAACTCCTACCTGCACCGGACAACGATGAGAATCTGCTGGTCGAGGAGCTCGTCCTTGCCGTCGCATGGCGGAAGGCAGGCAATGACGTCGAGGCGAACCACTGGGCCTCGTTTGCCCGGAAAATACTGGCCGCAGGCAATGAGGATTATGTCCAGGCCGCCGCATGGTTGGGCGAGTCTGCAGCGCCAAACGCTATCACCGCGCAGGACGTCGCTCTGCCCCCGCGTCTCAAAGCCATCATCCTCGTCGCGGTCATCGCCCGGCATCCCGAGTCACGGGCCGAGCTCGCACCGCGCACCCGCCGCCTCAATGTCGAACGCGTTTTCCCTTTCCAGTTCGTGCAAAGCGCCACGGCTGCCGCGCCCTGATTGCATGAACCGGGAAGAGTTTGATCGGCTGGTCCGTCAAGTTGAGGGAGGGGTCGGTCGCGATCACGCCGCGCTGCGCTGGCACACAATCCGGCTGGCCCTGATCGGATACGCCGGACTTCTCGCCGGGTTCCTGCTCGTGGTGCTGATCTCAGCCGGTTTCTTTTCCGCCATGATTTGGGTGGATTACGAAGGCAGGATCAGCTGCGGAATCGCTGGTCTCGTTGTATTGGGATTTGGCGGCTGGACTTCCCTCCAAATCCTCTTGGTGCGGCTGCCTCCACCCAAGGGCGTCGCTGTTTCCCGCGACGCCGCACCCGCGCTGTTCGCGGTACTCGACGACCTCCAAAGCCGGATCAACTCCGCGCCTTTTCACGAGGTACTATTGACGGCGGAATTCAATGCCAGCGTGGTGCAGGTGCCGCGACTGGGTCTGTTCGGCTGGCCGCGCAATTACCTCCTGCTCGGCCTGCCGCTGCTCGATGCCCTTTCGCCTGAGGAGATGCGGGCCGTGATTGCCCACGAATTCACGCATCTCTCCCGCGAGCACGGCCGGCTTACGAACTGGCTCTACCGGCTGCGGCGCTCCTGGGAGGAACTGTTTCAACAACTCTCCAATTCTGCCGCCCGGGGTACGTGGTCGCTGCGCCCGCCCACGGTCAAATTTGTCGGTTGGTTCTGGCCACGTTTCAACGCCCATGCCTTCGTGCTCTCCCGGGCCAACGAATACGAAGCGGATGCCTCGGCTGCCCGACTCGCCGGCACCCAGCACCTCGCCTCCGCTTTGGTTCGCCTGCAAATCCTCACCCGTCTCCTCGACCAGCAACTCTGGCCGGGACTGTGGCGGCTCGCGCAAACCCAGCCCACCCCACCGGTCGACGTGCTCGCGCGCCTGCGCGATGGGCTTAAAACCGGGGCAGACCACCAGCACCGCACGCGCTGGTCCGAAGAAGCCTTTGAAGCCACCTCCACCAACAGCGATACGCACCCCTGCCTCAGTGAACGACTGCGAGCACTGAACGTGCCATTGGTTTCCTCTGCCGCTACTACGGCAGCTGCTATACTCTCGGCGTCGGAAGCTTTGCTCGGCCTCGGAATCGATGGTTTTCGCCGCGACGTCCAGCAGTTCTGGCAGCAGACCACCGCTGCGCGGTGGTCCGAACACCATGCCCGCTCCGCAGCTCTTTCGCACCGCCTCACCTCGCTCGACCAAGCCGTGCCGGCAGACGCGGTCACCCTCGAGAGCCTTTGGGACAAGGCCCATGTGCTGCTCAACCTCCACAACGAGACCTCGGCGGAGCCATTGCTCTGCGAAATTCTCGCCCGCAACGCAGACCATGCCAGGGCAAATTTTCAACTGGGCCGCCTCCTGCTGGAAAACAGAAATAGCAAGGGCGAGGAACACCTGGAGCGTGCGATGGCCACCAATCCTGAGCTCGTGCCCCAAGCCTGCAGCCTGCTACACGAACATTACCGCAAGCTCGGACAAGCCGACCAGCTCCGTGCCCTCGCGGTGCGGGTCGACCGGCACGAAAAGGAAGTGGCGGCATCACGCGCAGAACGGACCGCTGTCACTGCCAAAGACCATTTCCTTCCCCACGGTCTGTCCACAGCAGAACTCGAAACGCTCCGGCGGATCCTGGCGACGGAGCCGGAATTGGCGCGCGCTGAACTCGCGCGGAAGGAGCTGAAATACTTGGTCCACGAACAGCTGTTTGTCCTCTGCGTTCGCCGCCATCCAGCCTGGCACCGGCTGCCCGACGCCGAGGCTGATCGTGCGCTCGCCCGCCGACTTGCGCAAAGCGTCCGCCTGCCGGGACGCGTTCTCGTGTTTCCGCCATCCGGAAGTTTTCGCGCCTTGGCCCGAAAACTCCGCCACGCCACCGCCGTTTGGCCGTGAATGAAAAGCACCACGTGCTTCCGGATCGCCGAGTGAAGCCGCGCCTGACGTAAGAACGAAAATCGGAAGGGGGCACTCGGCGATCTGACCAATGCCTCCGTTTCCGCACTGCCTCATTTATGGAATTGTTCGGAAATAATTTTCCCGTCCTTCACTTCGTACAAACAAATCTCGGACATCTGCATCCGTTCCTGCCCTTTCATGGTTACGTCCATGCCCATCGTGCAGGCAAAGGACTCTCCCGCGACCAGCGGATCGGAAACGGTGAGCGAGTGGAGTTTTTCGATCATTCCGTCGAACTTGCGCCCTTTTTCCACGATGGCGGCCAGTCCCTTGGTCTCTTTTTCAAAGGCCGGGCTCGGGTGGGGCTCGACGCTGACGGCGTTGTCGGCAAACAATTCTTTTTGGGCGGTTTCCCATTTCGCTTCCCGGCAGAGGGCTACCAGGCGTGCGGCTATTTCAGTCGTTTTCATATTTTGTGTGGTTAAATGGACATTCGGTGAACTGCGCTACTCTAACAAGTGAGACTGACAGCCCTATGTCAGGAGCGTGCGAAAGTTTTTATAAATTCCTGATTTCTTTGAGCAACACCCCGTTCTCGCCCGCCGGGAAGTCGGTCAAACCACAAAAATTATAAAATCCATCCGGCTCCCCGCATTCAGGACACTGATAGCGCTTGAGCGAAATTCTCGAATGGGTCATCAGTTGTCTGCTTCAAGTTTTCACCGCAACTGTAATGAAATTATTCCACTTGGTTGCCGCCGTGCTCGGCGGATGGATCGCATCGCCGGCGATGGCGACAGTTCCTCCCCCCGCGATGGGAGCGGCGGAACCGCTGTGGGCCTATGGTTTTACTACCCAGCCCGCGCCCGGCGAACAAGCAACCCTGCCCGGCCCGCCAAGCCACACGCTGCGACCCACGGAAGATTCCGGCGCGCAGACGAGAAAGAGACACGTGGAAGGAAGTGAAAGTTCGTTTTCCCTGCTTGAAATTCGCAACGGCAACGAGGTCGTCGATTGGTTTCCGGGGGACCATCCGCCGCTGACTCCGGTTTTGAAAAACGGACCTGCCAGCCTCGGTGGCAACGCCTACGGCTGCGCATTTTGCCACATGCCAAATGGGAAAGGTCGTCCGGAAAACGCCCCCGTCGCCGGACTACCGGCCGCCTATTTCGTTCGCCAAATTCTGGACTTTAAAAATGGCCGGCGCAGCTCGAGCGAACCCCGCAAGGCCAACACGCTCCTCATGATTGCCCTCGCCCAAGCCATGACAGAGGCAGAAATTAAGGAATCGGCGGACTATTTTGCGGTGATGCCGTGGACCCCGTGGATTCGCGTCGTCGAAACCGAAAGGGTGCCGCGCACCCGAACCTCGACGAATATGTTTCTACCCGTCGAAGTGGAGCGCAGCGAACCGCTGGCGGGCCGCATCATTGAAGTACCGGAAGATGTCGAAGCGACTGAGCTTATGCGGAACCCGCACTCGGGTTTCATCGCGTACGTCCCGATCGGCAGTGTGCAGAAAGGCGAGACCTTGGTGTCGACCGGAGGAGCAACTCTCGTTGATGGAAAAGCGCTCCCCGGCAAAACCGTGGCCTGCGGCACTTGTCACGGACCGGATTTAAAAGGCATGGCCGAGGTCCCTGGAATAGCGGGGCGCTCGCCGAGCTATTTGGTGCGCCAGCTCTACGACATTCAACAGGGTACACGCAAAGGTGCACTCTCGCAGTTGATGCAGCCGGTCGTGGCCAATCTGACGGGGGACGACTTCGTCGCCATCGCCGCCTACGTCAGTTCGCTCGTCCCACCAAAAAGTTGATGCGCGGACCGGACACCTCCGCCGCTGAGAGAGCAAAGCTCACCTGATAAAAAATATCTCCACAGCCGGAGACTCGACGAGTTCGTCACTTTATATTTTTCAGGCTGGCGACAAGGGAATTATCGAGCTCAAGCAGACTGTTAAACTGGCGCTTTGCCTGTGCCATTTTAGCTAGGAGCCGATCAACGGCCGAAAGCAGGTTTTTATAATAGGCCACATGCTGGGGATTCTTCAAAGGGCCGAGTTCAGTGACGTCGGCCCAAGCGGCTTTGTTCTCTTTGTAGCGTTCGGGATCATCGCGGTACTCAGCCAGGGATGCCTGAATCAGATTATCCATCTGGCCGCGCCACAATCGATCACGGCCGATCAACAGGATGGCCGTGGTCGCCCCTCGCACGCGGTCGTCGTTCCATTTGATTTTTAATCCCATGATTCACTTTCCGAAATTTTTCCAATTCGGTCAATAGAGCGTGGAAACGAGGGCCTCCCTGAAAATCTGTCGCTCTTCATTTCCCCGTTCGCAATCAACGAACAACTGACCCTGCAACCTCTCAGATGCAACTGCTGGCACAATCAATCCCTGACGTTCGCGATCCGGTCAGAAATTTCGTGTTTTCCCGATTCAATTCATTCGCCTCGCCATTCGCGAATCGGCTGTTCATTTCTTTCGGCCGATAACTGCCCGCTGTAACCACCAACCCCGCTCATATTCCGATGAAACGTTTACTGATCGCACTCTGCTTGGTCGTGTTTGCGAGCCCGCTGCTCAAAGCGCAGGCTCTTTCGAAGGAAGAGATTACCCGTGCAGTGGATTATCTGGAAAAGACCCGCGCCGGTGTGATCGCAGCCACCAAGGACCTCTCTGACTCTCAATGGAATTTCAAATCAGCCCCCGACCGGTGGTCGGTGGCCGAAGTCACCGAGCACATCGCCGCCGCTGAGGATATGCTCATGACCATGATCAATGACCAGGTGATGAAGGCGCCCGCCCGGACCGAGACCACCGACGTCAAAACCATTGATGAATTTGTCCTCCAAGCCCTGCCGGACCGCACTCACAAATTGAAGGCGCCCGAACCGCTGATCCCCACCAACCGGTTCCACACGCCCAAGGATAGTTTGCACCACTTCAAGGACAGCCGCGCCAAGACCATAGCCTTTTTGCAAGCGACGAAAGATCTGCGTGAACACGCCATCGACAGCCCCCTCGGCAAGAAACTCGATGGTTACGAGTGGGTGCTTTTTATCGCGGCGCACAGTGATCGGCATACCAAGCAAATCAACGAGGTGAAGGCCGATCCTAATTTCCCGAAGAAGTAGAATTCGTCCCGGCGCTTCCACGCGGTCAGTCTGATCCGTTTGATTTGCAGGAGCCTGTGTACAGGCGATACCTGAGGTGGTGCGCCCGCGAATGACTTTGGATCAAAGCCCTTCCACTCGAACCTCGTTCTCTTTTACCGGACCTTGCCAGCCGAGTTCTCCAGGAGGACGTTCGCGACCACGGTGGTGTCGGACTTGTCCGGCACGTGCGAACAAAAGCCGATGCCGACGTAGAACGGACCTTCGAGGTGCAAGCCGACCGACTCGCCGACTTGGTGCATGGGTTCACCTTTCAGGCTAACGAAAAGCGAAAAGGAGTCGCCGTGTTTTTCGATTCCGATGCGCACGGGTGCATCACCGGCGTGCCCGGTCTCTCCCTTGATTCGATGGGCTTCCTTGATGTTGGCGCTTTGCTCCGGACGCAGTGCGAGATGGATCAAACCGGCCCCGTGCAAGGCGGTCATGATTTCCTTGGAGTCATCAGCGAGGTCCTGACGGATAACTAGCACCGCCTTGCGGTCGTCATAGCCGTTTGGGTTTGGGAAGGTAACGTCCGCTGCGAGGGAAATATCGCCCGACATCTTTTTCCAGAGATAACGGAATTCGTCACGCGTGTACCAGATGTTATAGCTGGCTGAGTTGATCGTGTAGCGCTTTGTACCCGCGTCGAAGCTGGCGCTGCCCGGCAACAAGGGGCCGCCGACGTCAGACTGGCCCTGAAAAATTCCTAGGGGAGCTTCAAACCTAGCAGTGGGCCGGTGAAAGTCGGCGGGGGGCGGAACTTGGTGGTGCGTGGCGGAGCCAGGCAGGGCCCATTCAGGTACAGCGGGAACTTCTGCGCGGAGCAACTGGGGCGCGGCGCACAGGATCAAAGCGAGCAAGCAGGGCGTTCGGGGTAGTTTTATCACAACTCAAGTGATGCATATGCCCCCAGGTGAGGCAACCCCAGGCTTCCGACCCTTTCCCGCGGATTTTCATCGAGAACAAATTTCGCCGGGACGAGTTTTGCCTACATTGATCGCTTCACGCTGACATTCACCTTGAGCTCGGATCTCACTTGGGGATCAATGCTGCTGAAGGAGCCCGCAACGGGCGGCAGGGACTCCGGATCGCGGCCCACCGCCATCGCAATATGGTTCGTTCCCGTCACGATACCTCCGGTGCTGTCAAAACCCTTCCACCCGGCACCAGGCAGAAATACTTCCGTCCACGCGTGGGTGGCACCCATGGCTGCGGGAATATCCTCCGTCGATGCGTAGCCGCTGACAAAGCGGGCAGCTAGGCCGAGATGTCGACAAGACTCGATCAGGAGGGTGGCGAAGTCGCGACACGAGCCGGACCGGCTGGCAAGGGTTTTACCGGGTCGCTGCACCCCCGGCTCCTCCCGCGCCCGGTAGGTGAACTGCTCTGCGATGGCGCGGTTCATTCGGTCCAACATCGTATAGGTCTCAACCCGTCGTTCGGCCTGCCAAAATTCCGCGGTCCACGTCGCCACGGCAGCCTGATCGTCAAGGTAACTGGGAATTAAATAAGGCCACAGCTCGATGCGCTCGCTGGGCAGAAGCAAAAAAGGAAATTTCACCGCCCGCGCTTCCACCACGAAATCCAGCGGCTTGTCATCGTAGTGCTCGATGAGCACGTCGCTGCGAATATCAAGTTCCGTCGTGGATTCGTCCGAAAAATAGAGCTGGGCCACGGAATTGTCGTAGACGTCCCGCGCCCAGGTGAGCTTCACAGGTTGCGGAGTGATGACCAGGTCGGAACTCACGATCCGGATATCATGGCCCGCCCGCGGACGGATCAACAACCGGTGCGGGCCAAGTTCCACCGGGCTGGAGTAATGATAGTGGGTGTGGTGGTTGATTGTCAGCGGCGTCATCGTCGAGCGAGCCGCGTGCGGGAACCATGCCAACCTGGGACGCTGAAAAGCAGACCAAAGCGGTCAGGGAGAATCTTAAGGCCGAGGATTTTTCCGTCTTGTAGGGCCAGACGGTAGCGGAGTTGGATGGGCCTTCCTCAAAGCTGCGATGGGCCACGCTTTTGAGCGGACTCAGCACAGATTTCTGTCCAACATGGTTTTGCTTTCGCCTGATTCATCGCCTCGAAAATTCCCCTCGAATGAAAACCAAGTCCCCGCTCGAAATCCTCCCCTATCTCGTCTGCCTGATCTCCGCTGCCTTGCCCACCCTGGGTCACGCCGCGGATCCGGCGCCGGCCCGGCCATCACCACCCGCGCGCTCACCGATCGCGCCCGGCACCCCCGCCCTCACTCCCGTGGGAATTAAACCAGCTGAGTCTTCGGCGATGAGAGGCGCGCCCGGAATGAATCCACCGGTTGATGCGGACGGGGATTTTCTCATCGGTCCAGACTACGTTCCGGCGCCGGAGCTGACACCGGTCGAAGGCGTGGCCAAGGGAAGGATAGAAACCTTCACGATGGATTCCGCGGACAGTAAAATTTATCCCGGTATCACTAAAGTTCCCCCGGGCGGGCCGGCGGATTACCGGCCGCCTGATTTGACCAAGGTGCAGGTTTATCCAAAACCATACACGCGCACGGTGACCGTTTATATTCCCGCAGGATATATTGCCGGCACGCCCGCACCAGTCGTCGTGCTACAGGATGGACCGGACAAAAACCTGCCGCTGGTGCTCGACAACCTGATCGCGCAGCATCGCGTTCCGGCCATGGTAGCCGTGATGATTCAAAATGGCGGTGGCGATGCGCAGGGCAGCCAGCGTGGCTTGGAATACGACACGATGTCCGGTCGTTATGCCGACTTCGTCGAGACCGAGGTCTTTCCGCGCGTGGAGAAAAACTATGGGGTCACGATCTCCAAGAATCCAGAAGCGCGTGCGGCGATCGGTATCAGTTCCGGAGGGGTGGCGGCGTTCAGCATGGCGTGGTATCATCCGGAACTTTATCACCGCGTAATTACCTATTCCGGCACCTATGTGAACCAGGCCTCGCCATTCAATCCCGATACTCCGCACGGCGGCTGGGAATATCACGAGCATCTCATTCCACAAAATCCGCCAAAGCCTATCCGGCTGTGGCTGCAGGTCGGTGATCGCGACCTGCTCAATCCGAACTCACTCCGTGATGGCATGCACGACTGGGTCGAAGCCAACAACCGCATGGCCACTGCGCTGAAAGCCAAGGGTTATCATTACCAATATGTTTATTGCCTCAATTCCGGCCATGGAGACGCCAAAGTCAGGGCGCAAACCCTCCCGGAAGCACTGGAATGGGTGTGGCAAGGGTACGCGGCAAAAACGACCCACTGAAATCGCGATTCGCGGCATCAGACCGGAGTCCACTCAATTCAGCCTTTTAACACTGCGCTGACTCCGCGTTTTCAGGCGCAGCCTTGGCGCAACCTCTCCCTTCTTGGAGCCACGGCGTTCTCGCCGTGGTCTTTTCCCCATTCAAGCCGGAGCAAGTTTACCCGCCTGAGGTGGGCTCCGGGTATTAGACTCAAAGAAAAAAATCAGCAGGTAGGGCGGGTAATCCGCTACCCGCCGGGCTGAGGCGTAATGACTACAGCCAGCGTTTCACGATTTCAGGGAAGCGTTCAACTCCCCGGTAGTAAGAGTGCGGTCCACATAGCTGAAGGTTCTGTGCTCCCGCACTTCCCGCGCCGCCTCCCGC
>JANYDX010000523.1 GCA_025363395.1 Verrucomicrobiota bacterium | reverse complement strand
CCTGCGTCTATTCTTCCGAACGCCGCTAGGCACATCCTTGTTGCCCAATAATCGAGTCCTTCCTGCGCACTTTTAACCGGCCACGAGTTGGAAGTCGTCAGCCTCAACTACCCCACGTTGACGACGCGGCCAAGCGGAAGGTGTTCCGCACTCTTCCGGTATTTGCCAAGTCGCAGGGCGATTTTGCTCACCGCGAACGCAGCACGGGCTCGATGAACTTTCGCAGCACGGCGACGACTTCGCTAAATTGACTCGTGACCCCGGTTAGGCCGTTGCGGCGCAGGAACGCTGCCCATTGGGCTTGTTTCGTCGGATCATTGGCGAATGCGTCGGTGAAAACTTCGGGCGATTGAGCAAGGATCGTTTGCCGGCGAGCAAACGTTGCCTCAATTGCTTTGCGAAGGGTCGGGCCATCGAATTCGAACCGATGCGCCAGAAACCATATATCGTGGAAGTCCTTCATCCGGGTATTCGCGATCCCGAGCTTCACCATCGCCTCAAATTTTTCGGCGACGACAGTGTAAGCGGGATACGTGCGGACCTGCGGTGCCGGGAAATCCAAGAGCGCCGGGAACGTCGCGGTTTCGGGCGCAGGCGTGACGACATCCCCGACACCCACGTCGATTTGAACTGGAATCTCCGCCGTGCCGAGTTTGCCCATTAGCCGAATGCGGACACCTCCGTATTCATTGTCTTCCCTGATTTCGTCGGCCTGCACGGACTTTGGATCGAAGATGATTCCGTCATCCACCACAGGCGTTGCCGCCACCTCTTGGAATACTCGCATCAAATCCGCTTTCTCGGAGGGACCGAATCCGAGGAGATCGAGATCGCGAGTGGGGCGATGGGTTTTCTCGTCCCAAACGACAAACAGCATCGCCCCTTTGAGCAAAAACCGGTCGGAGTAGGGCGACTGGCTCAGGCGGAAGAGAAGACGTTCGATCCCGTAGCGCAGGAGCAGCAGGTTAAAATCGTCATCGCGCTTGCTAGCCACGTTTTGAAGACGGGCCTTCACCGACGCGGCGATATTCTTCGGTCCGTTCATGTGAGCATTTCTAGATAAGGTTGGATAACTCGGCTCACCCGGCAGACGGCGGCGGCCTTGGTCAGGTCATTCATCGTGAATTTTTTCTCCCGCCAGCCGTCACGCAGCGCTTCGACCGCCACATCGATGCCATACTTGTGGCGATACTTGAAGCAATCGGCCACGGTCTTTGCCGGGGAGTAAATGCGCACCGTGCCACCCGGCAGTGAGTGCTCCTGCGCTCCGAACGAATAGGAAGCAGTCGAAAACTTGCAGAACCGAAACGGCAGATTCCCGCTGCTTGGAAAATTGGTGTCACGCGGGAGGGCCAGCCAAACTTGATGCGGCGACTGCGTCCCGATCCGATGAAATTGGAGAGCAGAGATCAGGCAGACCACGCCGCGCGGCACTCGTTTGGCAGCCTCGACCAGCGAAATGTTGTGATCGCCGTCGAAGTTCACCGAGGCGTAGAGCCCGCGTCCGAGTTGGCGCACTTGCTCTTGCCCGACGAGGCGGCGAAGGTATTCGCGGGAGTAACCGGCAGCGACGATGTCGCGGGCACGAAAAACCCCGAGGCTGCGGACGTAGTTGCCCGCCTTCACGAGTTGAGTGCCTGTGTTACGATTTGTTTTCACTTCTTCATTTATGGTATGAAAACGTAACATCGTTTCAAGACCTATGTGAAGGGCATCGTTCACGTTCTCGCGAACAGAGCGGCAACCGTGAACGCTATGCGTAAGACATTCCATGGGAAACATTTCAGGCCAACTCGGCTAAATAGCGCATGAGGCTATCGTAATTGATGAGCCGGATGCCGCGCGTCGCCCCGCGCTTGCGCAGCACAACACTCTTCACAGGTGGCACGCCGTCATTGGCGGGACCCGCAATCGTCAACTCGTTCAGGGTGCTGCGAGAAAGCCCAGTGAAACGGCAACGCGCTCCTGGAGCAGGCAGGCGCAGCCATTCCGGTTTTGTCGTTTCTGTGAGTAGTATTGTGGGTGGAGTCGTATTCATGGTCGTCAGGTCTGTATTCCCGTGTGCCGTCGCCATCTATCAAGGTCGGTGTTCTACCGAAAATACGGTATGCGAACTGCCCCGGTTCGAACGTCTACGGACACGCGGCGACCGGGCGCGGCCACCGAGAGGCGAATTCGCTCCGACCGGCGGATTTCAATTCCACGAGCCGCGATGAACGTCCTGATCGGCCAGCTCCGAGCCTGTCATCACGACCAGCAATGTCGTGGCCTGTCGTCGTCCACCTCCGAGCGAGGTCACTGCAAACCTCGTGTCGCTTCATTCCCCCACACGGGATGACTGCCGACGCGGAAGCGTCACAGGCGGTCCGGTGGCAACGCGTTCCGGTCGCGAGCGGTTGTCGCAATCGCGGGCAAGTCCGCCACGGCGGAACGTCCCTTTTTACCCGGAGCATTCTTGCTCTCTCTGGCGGCCCCTCCCACCGGACCGCCGCTACGCGGACGGGGCGCGTTTGGGTCCTCCTTGAAAGGAATCCCCCCCAACCGTCCCCTCGTTCCGGTCGGCACCCCCGCCCTTCGACGAGAGAGCAATCCCGCTCCTCAAATCACAAAGGAACGTCATGCCCGCC
>JANYDX010000461.1 GCA_025363395.1 Verrucomicrobiota bacterium | reverse complement strand
GTTTTCCAAGAGGAAGGTTTTGAAATTCTTGCTGCCAATCTCCTCCTCTCCCTCGACCACAAAGGTGAGGCGCAACGGCAGCTGCGGATTTTTTTCCAGCAGGCGGGCCACGGCGGCGATATGCACCATCAAGGGCCCCTTGTTGTCGGCCGTGCCTCGTCCATACATCCGGCCATTCCTGATCGTGGGCTCGAACGGCGGCGTGTCCCATTTCTCAAGCGGATCGGGCGGCTGCACATCGTAGTGCCCGTAAATAATCACATGAGGCCATTTCGGATCGCCGTCGCGCTTCGCCAGAATAACCGGATGCAAAGCAGTCGGCACCGTCTCCACCGTGAATCCGATTTCCGTGAGCAAGCCGGACACGAACAGCTGCGCACCGAGCATGCCCTGTTTGAATTGCGGATCAGCGGATACGCTGGCATGCCGGACGTACTCCTTGAGTTTTTCCCGTGGATCAAACATGCCGTCAATCTGCCCCGGTTTTCCTTCGGGGGCTAGTACGAAGTGAGCTTAACGATAACGCACTTTCGCGGATTCATAGAGTGGCATCACTTCCGGCATCCAACCCTGCAAATCGGCGATGCGCCGTTCATGCGTGGGATGGGTTGAAAGAAAAGCGGGCACATGGCTGCCCTTGCTTTCCTTTTCCATTTTTTGCCAAAAGGTGATCGCCGCCCCCGGATCGTAACCGGCCTTCGCGGCGTAGCGCACGCCAATGTGGTCGGCCTCGCTTTCATGTAAGCGGGAAAATTTCAGCATCCCGCCGCCCGCGAACAATCCATAACCTGCTAGGAATAAATCGTGGTTCCGACTATCGCGGGTCGTGGCATCGATTAGTAGCCCACCTCCCGCGGCCAGCATGGCCTCCGAAATGCGTTCCGCCCCATGGCGCGCCGTGACATGGCCAATCTCGTGGCCCATCACAATAGCCAGTTCGTCGTCGGTCTGCGCCAGTCTCAACAATCCCGTGTACACTCCCACTTTCCCTCCTGGCAGTGCAAACGCGTTGACCGTGTCCGGTGCGTCGAAGACGACGAATTCCCATTGCGCGCCTGGCAATGCGTCGCCCACGGCTTGAGCGATGCGGGTTCCGACGCGGCGGACGCGTTCGTTGTCCACCGGATCGTTGGAAATTTTTTCCTTGGATTTGAGATCGGCAAAGGCGGCCGAACCTTGAGCCACATCGTCAACCGGCAAAATGAATGATTTGCGGCCGGTTTCCGGCACGGTGTAGCACCCCGCCAAACCCAGAACCAACGCAACCCACCCCGCGCGCAGATAACATTTCATGCATTTACCCTATCCACTCAAGCCCGCCAGCCAAGGAAAAGTTTATGCGCCCATCACGATGGATTCGGCGCTGGCGTGACCCGTCCCCCAACCCGGCTCGGATCACCCGTTCAGCAAGGCGAGAACTCTGATCAGTGTTTGAAGTGTCGGCTGCTCGTGAAGACCATCGCCATGCCGCGTTCGTCCGCCGCGCGAATAACTTCCTCGTCGCGAATGGAACCGCCAGGTTGAATCGCACACGTCGCACCCGCTTCGGCCGCGGCAATCAATCCATCGGCAAAAGGAAACAGCGCCTCGCTCGCGACGATCGATCCTTTCAAAGGGAGCTTCGCCTCACCGGCTTTCCAGACGGCGATCCGCGAGCTGTCCACCCGGGCCATCTGCCCGGCGCCAATGCCGAGCGTCTGCTCGCCCCGGCAATAGACAATGGAGTTCGATTTCACGTGTTTGCCCACTTTCCAGCCGAACATCATGGACGCCCACTCGTCCGCCGTCGGCTCGCGTTTCGTCACCACTTTGAATTCCTTCACACTGCCCAGGGTGCGGTCTCGGTCCTGGACCAGCACGCCCCCGACCACCGACCGGATTTCCTGCAAAGCGTCCGCCCCGATACCGTCCTTCGCAATCATCAGCCGCAGATTCTTTTTTTTCCCAAAGACCGTCATCGCCTCGTCGCTGAAGCGGGGCGCGATGATGACCTCCGTGAAAATTTCCGAGATGATTTTCGCGAGTGTACCGTCCATCGTCTGGTTGATGACGATCACGCCGCCAAACGGCGCCTGCCGGTCGGTCGCGTAGGCTTTTTCCCAAGCCTCCAACAAAGTGTCCGCACTGCCGACCCCGCACGGGTTCGTGTGCTTCAGGATGGCCACCGTCGGGCGTTCGAATTCGCCAATGAGATAAGTGGCCGAGGTTATGTCCAAAATATTATTATAACTCAGCTCTTTGCCCTGCAGCTGCTCAAAGTGTTCGTGAAAGGTGCCGTACAGCGCGGCCTTCTGGTGGGGATTTTCGCCGTAGCGCAGGCTCTGCGCCTTCTTCAATGAAAGCGAGTAGGTCGCGGGAAACCCACTCAGCGCCTCCAGATCCGGCTCCAGCTGCTGACTCTCGAGATAGCGCGCGATCGCGGCATCATAGCTCGCGGTGCGCTGGAAAACTTTCAAAGCCAGCTTGCGCCGCAACGCC
>JANYDX010000388.1 GCA_025363395.1 Verrucomicrobiota bacterium | reverse complement strand
CGGCGGCGTAGAAGACACCGTCGATGAGCACGTGGGTAAGCTCGAAGTACGGCTTGAGCTGGGCCTCGTCGAAGGCGTAGCGGGTTTTGCGGACCTTTTCGGAATAGAATGCCCAGTCAGCGGCTGCGAGGGTGAAGCCGCCTTTTTCCTGCTCGATGATGGCCTGCATGTCGGCCGCTTCGCGACGGGCATTGGTCACGGCGGGCGGAGCGAGCTGCGCCAGCAGTTTGTTCACGGTGTCCACGCTGCCGGCCGTTTGTTCCTCCAGCTGGTAGGCGGCGTGATTGGCGTAGCCGAGTAGCGTGGCGCGTTCGGCGCGGACGCGGGCGATGCGGGCGACGGTTGCCTGATTGTCGAACTCGCCGCCATGGCTGCCGCGGGCGAGGGAGGCGTCCATGATTTTCTGGCGCAGCGCGCGGTTCGTCAGCGACGAGAGCGCCGGCTGGCCGGTGGTATTGAGGAGGCGGAGCACAAACTTGCCCTCTTTGCCGTCGTCCTTCGCGGCGGCGGCCGCAGCGGCGATGGCATTGGCCGAGAGACCGTCAAGCTCGGCGCGTGTCTCAACCATGATCGAGCCGGCATTTTTTTCCTTGAGGACATTCTGGCTGAAAGTGGTTTCGAGGGTGGCGAGCTCGGCGTTGAGGGCCCTCAGCTTGGTCTTGTCGGCCTCCATCAGCCGGGCGCCGGCGCGGACGAAATCCTTGTAGTATCGTTCAAGGAGGTGCTTTGACTCGGGATCGAGACCGAGCTTTTCGCGGTTGTCGTAGACCTGCTGGACCCGCGCAAAGAGCACGCCGTTCAAGGTGATCGAGTCGGAGTGCGCCGACAGGCGGGGGGCCATCGTGCTCTCAATTTCCTCCATGGCCGGGTTGGTGTTGGCGCCGGTGAGATTGAAAAATACGGTGGAAACGCGGTTCAACAACTGGCCAGAGCGTTCCATGGCGACGATGGTGTTGTCGAAAGTCGGCTGCTCGGAGTTGTGGGCGATCGCGTCGATTTCCTTCAGGTTTTCCGTCATGCCCAGTTCGAAGGCCGGCAGGTAGTGCGCATCGGTGATCTTGTCGAAAGGTGGCAGATGATAGGGCAGGGTGCTTTCCACCAGAAATGGATTGCCCGCCGGCGGGGTGGACTCGGCGGCGGCTAGAGAAGTGACGAGGCAAAGCGCCGGGAGCAAAAACCTGGACTGAAGTTTCGAACGGGTGAGGCGGTCCATGGCATTATTCATAGAGCAAGCACTTTGTGTCATAGTTCGCGGCTTGCAAGTCTGGGTCAACGGGGCGCGGCATAAACGGGAGTCCTTACCTGACTCTTGATTTTCCCATCCGGTCTTTCGGTGTCGCTTAAAGTCAGACTGGAAAGGGTCGTTATGAAAGGATACGGTTTCGCGTGTGTTGGCGGGGGCATGTTCCACTGCCAATGTAACGACATCCATTTTCATGGCCCTGATTAATCTCATCTACGTCAGTTCCGGCACGCAGTTATTCTCCCAGGCGGATCTGCTCGTGCTGCTGGAGCGCAGCCGTCGAAACAACGAGTCTGTGGGTATCACGGGCATGCTGCTCTATCGTGACGGCAATTTCATCCAGGCCTTGGAGGGAGAGGAGCAAGCCGTCTCCACCACCCATGCCCGCATTGCCAAAGATCCGCGTCACAACCATCTCATCACGCTGTCGACGATAGCCATTGAGCAACGCACTTTTGCCGATTGGTCGATGGGATTCCGGAATCTCGATTCAGCGGAACTTCGCAGTGTGCCTGGATACAACGAATTCATGAACGAAGACTGGCGCGGGCGCCAGATGTGTGAAACGCCAGACCGGGCCTTGAAACTGCTTCGCTTGTTTCGCAAGGGGATGCGCTAGCCGCCAGAGTTCCGCTCATTCGCACCGGCCTGTTTCAAGGACGGCGGACGCAATTGCAAGCGGTGCGGTGGGTAGGAATTGAGAATCGGCGCGGGCAGTTTCAGGGCGTGGCTCCAGTGAATCCAAGTTGCGGCAGGGGTTCGCCGCGGAGGGTTTTTAGCAGGAGGTTGACGGTGCTTTGCGCGGAGCCGTCGTTGTTGAGGGCGACGGCAACGAAGGCGTGCGTCTCGCGCGAGTAAATGACTTCCGCCTTGATGCCGGGGGTGCCGCCACTGTGACCCAGCCAGATATCGCCCGGTTTGTCGGGGAGATCGGTGATCATTACGCCGCGACCGTAGAATGTGATGAGCTGGTCAAACATCGGGTAGAGCGTTCCGAACATTCCTTCGACGGTGGTGTGGGCCAGAAGTTTTCCTGCGAGCAGACTCTGCCAGAAGCGCACCATGTCTTCGGCGGTCGCGACGATGCAGCCGGCGCCAAAGGGTGTGCCGGAGGAAATTTCCACCCGGGCTTCGGACGGATTGGATGGATGAGGTTGGGCGATGTCGGCGTGATCGGTGATCGACGAGAGCGCTTTGGTTTGTTGGAGCCCGAGCCGGCGGACGATGCGTGCGGTGATCGCGTCGGCGTAGGAGCAGCCGTCAATTTGTTCAACGATAAGCCCGAGCATCACGTAACCGGTGTTGCTGTAGGACCAGTATTCGCCGGGGCAAAAGCTGTTGCCGTGTTTTTGCGCGAGGGCGATCAGGCTGGCGGGAGTTTCGGCGCCGGACTGGCGGCGATGTTTCAAGTCCTGGTTGAAACTGAAGATTCCGCTGGTGTGGGTGAGCAGGTGATCAATGGTGATAAACTTGGCATTGGGGTAGTCGGGGAACCAGCGGACGATTGGAGTGGTGAGGGTGAGTTTACCTTCCTCGATCAGTTGCAGAATGAGTACGGCGGTAAAAGTTTTCCCCGCGCTGGCCCAGTAGAAGAGGGGGGGCGGCACCGCCTGCGGGTCGAGGGTGCGGGTGGCGGTCCAAAATCCCCGGCCGGGGACCGCGACCGCGGCCGTGATGGCGGGGGCTTGGATTTTTGTCTGAGCAAGAGCGAGAGCGGCGGTGAGGTTTTGTTCGAGTTCAGGCGGAAATTTTTCGGAGGGAAAGGACGTGATTTCGCTGGCGGGCGGCAGTGTGGCGGGGGCGTGGCGCGCGGGACCGCGGTAGGATTGGGCCCCCGTGCAGGTGACGGGATGATCAGAGGCAGCCAGCAGGCTGAGAGGGAAAAGCAAGGTGCAGAGCGGGCGAATGAAAAAAACGCGGTCCATGGTTGGCGGAAGGGTGGGAGGCAGGATGGATTTTTTTTGGTCGGCAGTTGCGGCGGTCTATTGTCGGACTGATCAATCATCCGTTCTGTCGGTGGCGACCAGGAAAGTGAGCGCGGCGAGGATGAAGACAACGGTGAGCACGCGTCCATAGGGAACGGGGGTGCTTCCCGGGCTCAAGTGGCGGGGCCATGAACGGTTGCCTGGCGCCTTGAGTGGTGAATCGGTAGATCAAAGCCCGAGTCGTTCGCGCAAAGTCTGGGACTGGCGGCGGGACAGCTCGATTTCCTCCCCGCCGCGAAGCCGAACCCGGAGGCTGCCGCTAAACCACGGCTCGATGTTTTCAATCCAGTTCAGATTGACGATTTGGTTGCGATTGGCGCGCAGGAAAAGTTCGGCGGGAAGACGCTCTTCCATGGCGGTGAGAGAGCGGAAAAGGAGTGGCTTGGACTCGTCGAAGTGGAGACGGGTGTGTTTGCCCTCGGCTTCTATCAGGCGCAGGGAACGCAGGGGAACGAGCCAGCAACGATCGCCGTCTTTGATGAAGACGCGGCCCTCGGCGCCAAACGAGGCCGGGACCGGACCGCCTTTGGCGACCGCGGGTGTTTTGTTTTTCTCGTCGTCGAGTTGGAGACGGCCGAGCGCGGCCGCCAGACGGACGGGATTGATCGGTTTGAGCAGATAGTCGAGGGCGTTTACCTCGAAGGCACGGATGGCAAAGGTGTCGTGTGCCGTCGTGAAAATGACCCGCGGGTGCGGCGGGGGCAGGGTTTCAAGCAGATCGAAGCCGTTGCGCCGGGGCATGGAAATGTCGAGAAAGAGAAGATCCGGGGCGGCAGCGGGAATAAGTGAGAGGGCATCCGTGACGTTGGCGGCTTCACCGATAATTTCTATCTCGGGGTGTTTGGCCAGGAGGCGGCGCAGCTCGGTGCGAGCGAGGCGTTCGTCGTCGATCAGAAAGGCTTTCATGGGATGGCCGGCAGCGGTTGTGGCGGAGAGGTGGGAATTTGGACGGACGCGCGCACGCGGTCAGGCTCAACCTGAGTCAGGTCGAGCGTTGCGGCTGATCCGAAGATGAGGGCGAGCCGGGCGCGGGCGTTTTTCAGGCCGACGCCGGTGTGGGTGCCGGCGGAATTCAGCGTGCCGGGGTTGGTGACGGTGATAAGAAGGTGGTCCCGGTCCAAAAGCGCGTTCAGTTCGATCCGACCGCCGCGCTCGCTGGTCGCGATGCCGTATTTGATGGCGTTTTCGACCAAGGTTTGGAGCAGCAGGGTGGGAACCAGGCAGGGCAGCGTGGCGGGCGCGATGGTCTGAGTGAATTGGAGTCGCGATTCGAAACGGAGTTTTTCCAGTGAGAGATAATTTTCCACGTGGGCGAGTTCTTCCGACAGTGGAACGGTGTAGCTGGTGCCGGACCCCAGGCTGGTGCGGAGGACTTCGGAAAGGAGTGTGATGGCGTCCCGCGCGGTGGCGAGTTCTTGGGGCGTCGCGAAGTCCGGCGGGACGAGCGCGCGGAGAGTGTTGAGACTGTTGAAGAGGAAATGCGGATCGACTTGCGCGCGGAGCAGGCGGAGTTCCGCATCCTTGACCGCGGCTTCGAGGCGGAGCCGGTCCAAGGTGCTTTGTTGGTAACCTCGATAATAATTGATTCCGAAATAGAGGCTCAGCCAGGGAATGAGAGAGACGACATTGGCGATGACCAGGTCTGACACGTCGAGACCCTGACCCTCGGTTTCATGATCAATCTCTGAGCCGGTGACCCAGACGAGCCCGTAAACGAGGAGCACCGTCGCCAACGTGAGCGCGAGATTCACCGCCACCGTCCACAGGCCGAGCCGCGCCAATAAACCAGCCCAGCTCAGCCGCTGTCCCCGATAATAAATCAGCATTACCCGCAGGAGGTGGGTGAAAAGCACTCCGAGCCCGGCCCAGAGCGCGGTGCAAATCAGTTCGTGGGAAACCTGCGATTTTTTTGTCGATGAGTAGATGCTTGCGGCCAGGACCGCCACGATGCCGCTCCAGCCGATAAGCTGGGCAATCCAATA
>JANYDX010000386.1 GCA_025363395.1 Verrucomicrobiota bacterium | reverse complement strand
GCCGAAACTCGACACCCAAATTTCATTCGCGTCGTAAGGATTGAAGAACACGCGCTCAGGCTGCCGGAAAGGATAGTTTGAGACGAGAGTGAAGACGGGTGAGGCCGTTTGGATGTTGCTGCAGTGCCATAGGCCGTCGGTCTCGGTGGTCAGGAAAGCATCGTTGGCACTGGTGGAGCTGAAGGTGATCGAAGTGACGCGATCGAGCGAATTGATTTTCGTCCAGGTCCCGCCCCGGTTCGTGGTCCGATAAAGTCCGCCGAGGCCGTTCGGGGCGCCACCCCATCCGCTGAAGACGCCCACGTACCAAGTATTCTGCGTCGCATCGGCCGGATCAAGGACGATGTCCTTGGTCCAGTAGCGCATGCCGGGATCAGATAGGTCGGACCAGGTCAGCGTGGCGGGATCGTAGACAAACACACCCGAACTAGCGGTGAATCCCGGTGCGCGACGGCCCGAATAGGTGCAGACCACTTTGCCATCATTCAACACGACGACAGTGGCGGGGTGTCCTTCGGTGCGCGGTGGATTGGCGAGCTTGGTCCAGGTTGAGGAGGCGCCATTTTGGATATTCGCGGAAACAAAAATGCCCCCAGCGGTCGAATGAACAACACTGGCGTACATCTGGTTTGTATTGGTGGGATCGAGTGAGAGCCAGAACACCGGATGCCCGAAATTATGCAGCGTTTGCCAGCTGGCGCCCTGGTCGGTCGATACGATTACTTTTCCGTTTGCGTCCGCATTGTTGAGCGGGCTGTCGGCCAGCCGCGTGCTCTGGTACAGATCATGGATGTCTGACGTGGCCCCGTAGAGCGCTTTGCTGGTCGGATGCTGCGCGAGCCGGTACATGGTGTTCGCGTTGTGCCCGGTGTAGCCGAGGGTCCAGCTGTTGCCGCTGTCGAGGCTGCGGATGCCTTTGATGTCGGAGAATCCGGCGAAGAGATGCTGGGCATCGCTCCACAGCACCTGCCACGCGGAAGTGTTTTCGATTCCGATGCTACGGTAACTGCCGGCGGCAATGGCCGTGGTGTTGACCGGATGCTGGCCGGCCGCGTTCACGTAAGCCTGCTGCCAGGTGGTGCCGCCGTCACTGGTGCGATGGACAAAACCGTAGTCGCTGATGATCGCCTTGCTTGAATTGTTCTGCGCCACGGCGAGGCCGAAGACGACTTCGCCGTAACCCCAGCCACGATCGCCGCCGGTGCCGGACCAACCCGTGATGATGTTCTGATTGTTTGCCGTGCGAAACGTGTTGGTCCATGAGACACCGGCATCGGTGGTCTTGAAAATCTCGGGCACACCGGCGGAGCCTCCACCGGCGGCGTAGACGGTGTTGAGATCGTTCTGCGCCATGGCAACGGACAGTAGGAAATCATTGCTCGAATCGATCCCACCCATCTTTTTGGTCCAAGTGCCGGTGCCGTTGTCCAAAGAATAGATGCCGCGCAAATTTCCATAATAGTCCGAACCGAGATCGATGCCCGGATAGGAAGACTGGGCGGTGAGGCAGAAAAACCGCAGTTGGCTGCCGGCTTTGGCGCCGGTGAATGAAAGCATGAGCTCTCCTGTGGGAATGCCGGGAGTGCCGGCGTTGGTGAACGAGGCGCCGCCGTTCGTGGAGACAAGCAAGCCGGCGTTGGTGCCAAGGTAGATGTTGTTGCCGTCGAAGAATGCGCCGCAGATCAACGCGCCATTTGCGGTGTTCATCGTGACGTTGATCAGGCTGAAGGACGTGCCGCCGTTGGACGAAAAGTAAAGGTCGGAGTATCCGGCCACGAGGACGCGGTTCGGATTGTTGTAGTCGGTCCAGATGCTGTAGACCTCATCGCCGGGGAGGGGATTGCCCGCCAGGATCGACCAGGTGCCGCCGCCATCCACGGTCTTCGCCGGCTGGGCGTTATTGCCGCCGGGAGTTGAGACGGTGTAGGCGATGAGCGGATCGTTGGTGAAACGCACGCCCGATTCGTGCCCGGCCTGAACGTTGGTGAAATTTATCGTCGAGTAAGAATTGCCAAAATCCGTGGTGTGAAAGAGCTCACTCATATCACTTGCCACAAAAAATTCGTTGTCGTTCGCCGGATTAATGGATGGCGAATACAAGGCCCCGCCAGCGCCCACCCCGCGACTTTGCCACGCTGAAGGCACCTGGCCCGAAAGCGCGCTGTGAGTCGCGAACAAGAAAAGCAGCGCTAAACTGGTGGTGGGTGATCGATTCATGGGTGGGATCGTAGCGATATACCGGGCGGAAAGCTTGCGAGTGGTTCGATCAGTAGACACTCCCCAACTGCGGCTGGTCCTGTTTGGCGGATGTTTAATGAGACGTTTACATGCGCCGCCCACTTGCGCGCTGGCTGAGCATCATACAATCGCGAATAGGGTGTGAATTTTTCACGTGGGGAAAACGGCCCCGCTTTCTGATCGAGCAATTATAGTTTACGTTGTCTCTGCCGCCTCGGTTGGATTTTCGTGCGCGCTGCGCGTATTAGGGATAACCCGCACTACCTCGGACTGGGGCGCATCGCGTGGAAATTTACGATGGTCCGGCGGTGGCGCCTCTGCCGCGACTACGGAGCCCTCACGAAGTGCGGCTCGATGTCCACGGGCACGTCGTTGAGGCGGTCAAGCATGGCTTTCACCGCGGGGCGGATGATCAACATGCGATCAAGGAGGGCCTTCGCTCGCGCATAGTCACCCGTGGCCTGGATCGTCATGATCTCCGTCGTCAGGCCGGTGACGCCGGCCTTTACCTTGCCGAAATCGACGCCGAAACGTCCACTCGCGTCCACGGTGAACCCGCCGGTGTCGAGGAGCCAGTTGAGTTGCAAAGCCATGCCTTTCGCGTGCGATTCCGTCAGGCCAAATCGCAGGGTTCGGAACGATGACGCTAGAAAAGTAACGTAGATGGCTTTCTCCTGCGATTTATCCAGCACGCCCTTGTCCAGCAGGTGTTGAAGTGCCCAGAGGCCGGAGATATCGGCTTTCGCTTCCTCAAGGGTGCCGTTCAATTCCTTCAATTCGTGGCGCACGGTGGTGTCGCGACCGTTGACGCGGATCGCCTGTGGTCCCAGCCCGTGCATCAACTCATGCATGAGGATGTGGGTGATGAACGGATCGAAGGCGACGAGCGGCTGATCCGCGGGAGCCAGGGCGTGCGCGGCAATGGGCACGAGGACCTGCGCAAATTTGGCCTCCTGGAAATTTTTGAGCAGGACGCGCTTTGAACCCTTCGCGGCGACGACGCGCTCGTCGTTCGGCAGATTAAAGGCGGCCGTCTGCACGCCGCGATTACCGTCGCCGCTGCAGAATACGACGTTGACCACGCGGATGGGCGAGTAGCTGCCCAGCAGGGGCCGGCGGAAAGCGGGGGCGATCGGCAAGTGGTCCTCAAGCTCCTGCAACTCGCGGCTGAAGCGCACAAGTTTGAGCGATTCCTTTTCGTCTGTGAGGGTGATGAAGGCTTCGAAGGCGGCTTTGAAATTGAACCATTCGTCCTCGTACACCTCGTAGGGTCCGATGGTGGGTTCGATTGACGCATCCAGGTCCATCCAGGCGACGTCGCTCTCATAATAATCATTGGTGAGAAAAGCCTGCGCTCGTTTTTCGAGGAAGACTTTCAAGGTAGGCTGGGTGGTCGCGGCGGCGGCTTCGCGCAGCAGGCGCGAGGCTTGGGCGAGTTCGCCCTGGTACTCCAGGCTGTAGGGCACGGCGATGAGTGTGCCGGCCGGAGTGCGGCGGATCGTGGTGAAGAATCCGGTGGCGGCGGCCTGTTCCGCGGGCGGAAGATGGTGCATCCAAGCGTCCACTTCTTCGCGGGTTGCATCGGCGGGATAGAAATTGGCGGCGAGCGGCTTGGGCCCGATGTCGGGAATGAACGGCTGGTTTTCGTCGAGGCGCGACCAAGGGCCGGCGTTGAGGTTGAAATAGTGCAGACGGGCGCGGCCGAGGGGCGAATCATCGCGGACGAGTGTGGCCAGATAGGACGGGTTGAGCGGTGCGACCTGGCGTAGGAAAAGTGCATCGAAGATTTTTGCGGCTTCGATCATCTTGCCGAGTGCGAGCTGCTCGTTCGGCGGCAGGTGCGAGGCATCAACCTTGATCTCGACGGGGGCGAAGCGGGCGGTCATCTGGCCGAGTTGCGCGAGCGTCGGGGAGTCCGGCGCTGTCGTCGTGGCCGAAGCCGTTGAGATTAACAGCAGCCCGGCGAGAACACGGATTGAATTTCTCATGCCGCCTGCATCGTTCTCGCCGATGGCGTTGTCAAGAGTCGGTTCGGGGCGGCTGCCGGGAAACTTTGATTCAGTTTCACGCAGGGTGGAGTGGAGCATCCGCCGGGCAAGCGGAGCGCAGGGTGCGATCAGAAAACCGGCATCACTCCACTGCAAACTTGAAGTAGTCGTGGTAGAGGACGATTTTGAAATCAGTGGTGTCCTTCACATAAAAGCGCACATCGTAGGGTCCGGGCAGCAGCGCGATCGCAAAGGTTGCCTCATAGTGGCCGTGGGCATCAGTCGTCGCGGTGAGAAAATCAAAATAGCGCTCCGCGGGTAGGCCTGGGACTGGGTCGGCGAGGCGCTCGTTGCCGGCGAGCTTGGGGTTTCCGTTCAGGGTTAAAATGTAGTGATGATCCGCGGCGAGGCCTTCCAAGGTCACGCGGACGAAAAATCCGCCTGAAAATTTTCCATGAAATTCGATCTGGCCGACAGCGCCCGCGATGGTCTTGCCCCATTCCGGCGGAGCGGATAATTTGAAGGGCGCGGCGAACGGTGCGGGATGCGCGAGGTCGGTTTTCACTGCGGCGAGAAACGTCGCTTTGGTCGCGTCGACCGGGGTGGCGCCGGGTTTTTCTGAATCGAGCAGGAGAAAATCGTTTTTCCCGAAGACGATAATGTCGTGGGCGAAAAGTGCGCGGCCCAGCAGCAGGCCGCCAAGTAAAATGAATTTTTTCATGAGGTTACCTCAAATGAACAGGGATCATGCTGGGCGGGCAAGCCTGCGAAAGGAGGTGAAAGGTGACCTTTAAGAATTGGGGACGGCTGGGTAGAAAACAAAGCCGCTGCGGGACAAACCCGCAGCGGCTGAAATCACCTCTTATGATTCCAAACAATTCAGCGGGCGACGAGGCCGTTGGTGCCGGCCGGCAGGCCATTGAGCGTGGCGACTGGTATCAGGCGTCCGTTCGATTCAATCCGGAACTCGCTGATGGAACCGTTCCCGGAATTGAGCACGTAGAGATTACGCTGGTCGCCGCTGACGGCGGCGTCGATCGGACCGGGACCGGTGGAAGCGGTTGCGCCACTGGCATCCAGGAGTTGGAGCGTGCCGTCGGCGGCGACGCGCAAACCACTGACGGTATTACTCGCCGTGTTGGTGGTGTAGGCAAAATGTCCGTCGCGGGCGATCACCACCCAGCACGCTGCGCTCTGGTTCAGCGCAATCGAAGACGTGATCACGATCGGCAGACCAGCCGGCCACAAGGTGTATGAACTGACGCTCGTGGCATTCGCTGCACCGCCCACCGCTTCGGACACGATCAACTTGCCTCCGGGAGTGAAGGCAAAGCCGAAAGGAGTCCGGCCGGCGGAAGCGGTGAACGCAGGCGCACCCGCGACACCGTTGTCATCGACCTGATAGGTATCGAGGAGATTGGTGCCCTTTTCCGTTACGACCAGGGTATTGCCGGTGGTAGAAAAGCCAATCTGGGCCGGGTCGACGCTGGCGGCGCTCAACGGCCGGGTTGAGCCGGGAATGGAGGTCAGCCGGCCCTCGTTTGTGAGGAAAAATCCGGTGATGTTGCCGGCGGTAGCCCCGCCCGCGTTCAGCACGTAGACAAGATTTTTATCGATGGTGAGACTGACCGGGGTATTGCCGCCCGACGGCACGATATCGGTAAGGATCAGGTCATCGTGCCGCACGGCGAAGACGGAGATTTCGTTGCTGCCTGCATTGACGGCCAGCAGCCAGCGGTCGTTGTCGCTCATGATGACGGCGCTTTGATTACCAAGACCGGCACCGGTGCCGAATCCGCCGGTAGGGAAAGACGCGTTGGTCTTCAACTGGCCGTTGTTTTGACGGGAGAAAGTCAGAATGCGGTTGCCCGCGGTGGAGTTGTTTTGGGTGAAGACGGCGTTTGAAACACGATCCGCAAAAGCGGACAGAGGAAGAAGCGCGATACCGATGAGGGCGAGCGCTTTTGGGAGGAAGAATTTGTTTAGCATGACCAAAGGAGTTGATCGATTACGGTTGGGAGTTGAGGAACGGGTGATATCGCCCGGAGTTACTGCGCGCTGTGGAGTAAACGAATGGCTGGTCGAATTGATTGCACCGCCGGGCGCATTTTTCCTGCAAACTTAACAAGCTACGATCGTCTTAAATTTCAGCGGGCGCGATTGCGGGCCGAGTGGGAATAAGTGCGCCGCTCGTGGCTCTTAAGCACGCGTGGAGAATTCCCCCGTTCCCCTTTTCCCCCCAGTTGATGCGGAAGGCGAGCTGCTGCAAAGCGGCTACCGCTATGCGTTGTCGCTGACTCATCACGGCCATGATGCGGAGGATTTGGTGCAGGAGGCCTGGCTTAATCTTTGCCGCCGGTACGGGGCGACGATTTCGCGGGCGGCGCTTTTTACGGCGATCCGCCATTTGTTCATTGATCGCTGCCGCCGTAATCGGGTCGTTGCCTTTGATTCAATCGAGGACGTTAACCAGCCGCTTGCGGCACCGCAGGGGTTACAGCCGGGTACGGCCACCGATGTTGAGGCCCTGCTCGGAAAACTCAGGCCGGGAGAAAGAGAAGCGGTCTATCTTCACTATGTTGTGGGACACACGGCGGAAGAGGTCGGCATCTTGACCAATCAACCACGCGGTACAGTGCTGAGTCTTCTGCACCGGGCCTTAAAGAAGCTGCAATCGGCGGTATCCGCTTCAGGATGACCTTGCCTATCACACCAACCTCATCGCAATCAACCAGCGCGTTAATTCGTTCCCTCACCTGACCATCATGGACGACCTTGAGAACCAACTCCGCCGGCACTACGAAAGCCGGCAGCTTTCGGATGGCCGAGTGCAGGAGATTCTGGCTGCTGGCCGTACGGCTGCGAGGGCGCGGCGCATCCGCTGGCGGATGGCGGTCGCCGCCCTGGTGGTTTTTGGTCTGGGAATTCTTGGCGGTACGGCGTTTCTCCGCGGGCGGGCGGCCCAATCCGGCTCGACCACGATTCCACTGTCGGCCGTGACTGCGGCAATTGCCGGATATTTTTCAGATCCAGACTATCAATTGCCGAAAGTATCGGCGGACCGTCATGTTTTAATGGAGTGGCTGCGGCAGCACGGGGGGCCGGCCGATTTTGAGGTCCCACCGGCAATGGCCGGGCTGTCGAGCTACGGGTGTCAGGTCCTCAAGGTGCAGGGGGAGCAGGTGTATCTCATCTGCTTTTTACTCGATCCTCCACCGGCAAATAGTGTTCCAGGCGCAATGCCGGAAAAGAAGGTCATGGTCGTGACCGGCCCTGATGGACGGATGATGAAGAAAACCGTGCCCTTGGTGCATCTCGTGGTGGCGCCCAAGGTGAGATTTAAGAACACTCCATCGACGGGTGAGCGAATGGTGCTGCCTGCGGTGGGCGACTGGAATTTCACGGCTTGGACACAGGGTGATCAGGTCTTCGTGGCGGCGGCGGCACTGCCCCCGGAACGTCTGGCTGGTCTGGTGAAAGCCTTGTAACTCGGCGTGGCCGATCCCACCGCGGACGAGTTTTTCAAGGCCGGAGCGAACAACTATCTCTGTTTTGGCCCCATCGCCCTGCAGGCCGAGGGTCAGCCCGGGTGGTTTCGCAAGATTGAACTGATTTTGCTGAAGCAACCCTGAGGCGACGCGCGTTCGCTTTTGGTTTGGCGTTCTCTATTTTCCCTCAGTCGCGAATCTCGCCTTGAAGACGTAATCCTTGTCCTTGCCGGCTTTCACATGACATTCGGAACAGGCGGCGGATTTCTGTGGAGGAGTAATATAAGAACCGTCGGCGCGGTATTCGGCGTATTCCCATTCACCGCTGCGGTTAGCGCCGTAGGCTTCGCCGAATCCGGCTTCACGCCGCATGACGTGCAGGCCGAGCACCAGATCCTGCAGGTATTTTCCGTGGGCGTCCGCCAAGGCTTTTCCATCCGGGCCTTTTTTAAGGCTCGCGGTTTCCATCACGATGACTGCGCCATTGGGGTACGGGAGAGCGGCAAGGTCGGAAATAGAGGCCGCTTTATCGTTGCCATAAATCGTCACTTGCCGGGCGTTTTCCGTGTCAATCTTCGTACGCAGCACAGTGAATTTCTGGGCGTAGCCAGTTGGGAATCCGACTCGGTCGGTCGCCGGAGCTGGCGCGGACTTTGGTTCTTCGGCAAACAGAGTTTCGGGTAAATTGGCCAGCAGTGCCAGGCCGACAATCAATGGGCGCATGATGCGGGCGAAAATGGAAGAGGGTTGGAGCTGGTAGGGGAAGTACGCCATGGCCGGGTGGGGGATATTGGAAAAAGGAGCTGAGCAGATTGAAGCGCGAAACGGTAACGCTGAATGAAATTGTCAGAGGAGGGACAACCGTTATGTTCCGGCGGCGAACGGGCCCAAAGGATGAATAGTCACTATCGTGTTTATAACCGGAGAAAATTATCATGCGCAACAAGGGACATTCGGCGGATCAAAGTCTAAGTGTTCAGGCAATCGCGGGGACTCATGTCGTTTTGCTGGGGATGAATCTGCCCCGGGAGAAATGTTCCGGTTTACTGGGCTTTGCCCTGCGCCGCGAAGATCACACTGAAGGAGAGAAGTACTGGCTGAATGGCTACAAGACGTTTGAAAGTGTCGAGCCGCATCCCGCGCTGGGCGTGCTGTATTCCACCCGGCAGCATCCGATCCAGGGATTTACCTGGTCGGATTTTTCAGCGAAACCCGCGCACGACTACACCTACGAGGTCATCGCTCTGCGCGGAACGCCGGCTCAGCCCCAGGAAGCCGAAACGGTGAAAGTGACGGTGAAGACGGAAGACGAAAAGCTCGTGGGCAGCATGCATCATGTGCATTTTAATCGCGGGGCCGCTGCCTCGCAGGAATACACGCGACGTTTTGGGGATAAGCGTCCCGACGAAGTGGGGCCCGCGGCGTTCGACTGGTTGTCCCGCGGAGCGGCTGAAGCGATTAAGAAATTCATCGAGCGGGCCAAAGGGCCAGGTTGGGGCCTGCGGGTCGGAGCCTATGAGTTTACCGACGACCCCGTGTTACAGGCGCTACAGGACGCGTGGAAGGTGCGTAAGGCGGATGTGCAGATTCTGTATCATGCCGAAAACGACAGCACCAAGGTTTCCAATGAGCAGGAGATCAAAAAATTTGGCTTGGAGCCGATTTGCACGGCGCGGCGCGCCAGGGGATTGGCGCTCGCGCATAATAAAATCATCATCCTGACCAAGGCGGGCAAGGCCCAGGCTGTTCTCACGGGCTCGACGAACTTCAGTGAGGGTGGAATTTACGGACACAGCAATGTGGTTCATGTCTGTGAAAACAATCGAATCGCGGAGAAGTACCTCACGCTCTGGACCGAGTTGAAAGCGAACGCCGACAAAAAAATCGTGGCGCCGTTACTGGCCGCCCAAACTCCGCTGCCGGCCAACCCGCAGGTCAAGGGTACGACGCCGGTTTTCAGTCCGCGCCCCGATTTAAAGGCGCTGGAGTGGTATGCCCGCGAAGCCAAGAACGGCCCGGGCGCGCTGTTCATGACCTTCGCTTTCGGCATGCATCCACTGTTTCAGGATGCCTATGCGAACGGACAGGCCGGACTGCGTTATGCCCTCATGGAAAAAATGAGCGGGCCGACAAAAACCGAGGATCAACGGATCGCGAACGAAAAGCTGATCATCGATCTGCGCAAGATGGAGGAGAACAAATTCGCCATTGGGGCGCATCTGGCCCAGGGCGCCTTCGATCGGTGGGCGGTGGAAAAACTTTCCGGACTCAATGTGCATGTTCGCTACCTGCACACGAAATACATGATGGTGGATCCCCTCGGGCCCAATCCTCTCGTGATCACCGGTTCGGCTAATTTCAGCGCGGCATCGACGGAGGATAACGACGAGAATATGTTGATCATCCGCGGCGATCAACGCGTGGCGGATATTTATCTCGGAGAATTCATGCGGCTCTATAACCACTTCGCTTTTCGGGACTGGCTGAACAGTCATCCCGGGTTGGACGCCGCGAAGATCAGCTTTCTCGATGAGAAAAACACTTGGTGGGCACGCTATTTTGGAACCTCGTTCGCCTCGCGACAGCGGCAGTATTTTGCCGGCTGAAGAATGGTGGAGTGGCGCGGGGGAATTGCATTTTGGGCCTTGACGCAGGCCTTTATTGGAAACACTACCTTTATTAAGCAAGGTAGCTTGCTCGCCGATCCAAAATGAGTATCAATGAAAAATTCTTCGCCATCCGCAAAGGGCTGCTCGAATTCCTCGTGCTTAAAATCATCTCGGCGGA
>JANYDX010000308.1 GCA_025363395.1 Verrucomicrobiota bacterium | reverse complement strand
ACCGCCCACGATCCCGGACATGCGGCTGAAGTAGGCGCGGGTGGTAGTGTTTAAGTGCACCGGAAATTCATACGCGCCGAGGCGTGTAAGGCCTGCCGCCAGATGATAAATGGCATTGTTCTTCAGCGGCCGCGAACTATGACCGCCCGGATTCACGACTTCCAGGCGATAGTCCTGATCCGTCTTCTCGCCCGCCTCGATCCACTCCGCGTTTGGCGCCCTGCAGGCCGCGAAAAATATTGCCGCCCCCGATCACGAGACCGATCTGCACGCCCAAGTCGTGGATCTCCTTCACCTGCTCGCAAATCTTTTCCAGAATGGCTGCGTCGATCGCTTCGCTGCCCTTGATGCCCCGGAGAACCTCACCGCTGAGTTTCAGGATGATGCGTTTATATTTAATGCTGGTGGAAGCGGCGGTCTTGTTCGGCATGACTCGATATGAAAAAGACGCCTAAAAGAGGCGTCAATGCCTGAGATTGCGGCCAAATTTCACTTGGGGGATTCCGCCGGCGCTTTCACCGGCTCACCCGCCGCCTCTTTTTTAGAGGCCCATACGATGAAGCAGATTCCGACTAGCAGGAAAAGGGCGACGCCGATAGCCATCATAAGGTTTACCTTGGTGGCGCGCTTGTGGACATTGACCAACGGCTGGCCAGCGGTTTGTGGTTCGAATCCCATAGAAAAAGGGGGCTAAGGTTCTGAGGTTGCCGCGGGAAAAGGTGAGGTGCGTTGATTTTTTGGAGGCCGCGTTATTAGTGATGGACCCCACGGTATTGCGTTAGTACGCAAAAAATATGGCACCGGAAAATCGGCGATGGTCGAAGCCACACCAGAAAGCATTTGCCACGAATGCGCGTTGGGTCCGACATCAAGCCACCCCATGAAATTTGAACATTTCGCCCTGAATGTCCCGGATGTGCGTGCGATGAGCCGCTGGTATGTGGAGCACGTGGGCCTTCAGGTGATCAGAAACCGAGAGGATGCGCCTTATACTCATTTTCTCGGCGATGATTCCGGCCGGGTGTTTATCGAACTTTATACCAATCCGTCAGCTTTGATTCCCGATTATGGAGCGCAGCACCCGCTCGTGATTCATTTCGCGGTGTTTACGACCGATGCACAGGCGGATCGTCAACGTTTGGAAAAGGCGGGCGCGACTTTTTTTGTGGAGGACAGTGCGCCCGATGGCACCCGGCTCATCATGATGCGCGACCCGTGGGGCGTGGCGCTGCAGCTTTGCCAGCGGGCCAAGCCTTTCCCCGGCTTTTAGTTCGTTTAGTCTCATCCAAATTTCCCCCGATGTCTAATTCACGCTGTCTCCTGCAGCGGTGCCGGCTGTGGCCGCTCGCTTTCCTCGGCAGTCTGCTAACGCATACCAGCCCGGCGGCGGAGACCGGGCTGCTTTTTCAAGTCTCAGCCGACCACGGTGCGACCGCGGATTTTTCCGCCGGGGGTGCGCCTGAACCGACTTTTTTTTCCGAGGTCACGGTGATTTCCGACGGAGCAAAAGGCCCGGCACTGAGCTGTGGCAACATTCAGCGACTGGCTTGGAAAGCCCCCGGCAATATCCAGGCCCAGCGTGGCACGCTGTCGTTTTTCTGGCGCTCGCGTTATCCGGTCGGTCCGACGGAATTCCCGATTTTCCGCGTCGGGTATGCCGATCATTCCAGCTGGGACATGGTCTGGCTGCGCATTGATTACAACGGCCACGGCTTTGATGCATTTGTCACCGATGCCAGTCTGGCGCGCACGCGGGTGTCGGTTGCGCTGCCGGAATTTCCGAAACCCTCCGAATGGGTGCATCTCACTTTGGCGTGGGATGAAACCCGTGGCATTCGCTTCTATGTGAACGGACGCCTCGCCGCGAAGCAGGAGACCGTGGCGGTTTTTGATGCGGCGCTCGACCAGTTCGGACCGCACTCGCGCATCATCAGTCCGCATAACGTGCAGAGTGACTATAATTTTGTCCGCGGCGGCGACATTGATGAGATTCGCATTTATGACCGGATGCTGGAGGACGCGGCAATTGCGTCGCTCGCGCAGGGTGTTTCGCCGGCGCCGCTTTCGGCGTTGCCGGCGCGTGATCTGGCGGACGCCCGCTTTCGTGACGAATGGTGGCTCCGCTACGGTTGGAACCGCGCCGGCGATGCGCCGCCGGAACTTCCCTCGGCCAAGGTCAGCGTGCGCAAGGTGGAGATTCACGACGCCTACGATCTGAAGCGCTGGTGGTGGAAAGCCAACGATGGCATTCGCGAGACGACGTGGCCGGGAGTTTACAACCGGTCGCGGTTGCCGGGCCGCCGTGACTATTTCGAATTGCCCGACTGGGACTGTTATACGCTATCCGGAAAATCCATTACGTTCGTGATGCCGGACGAGCCGTGGAATCATTTGGAAATTTCCGGCGCGGCCTGGGGCCGGATGGAATTGCTGCCGGAGGGCACGCCCAATGAGTCCGCGAATGAAGCGCGAGCCGAGTCGTTGCTGTTCGAGCGGCCGAAGGGTCAGGAGAAAACGGTGCATGTTCTGCCCACTGCGCTCACGGGCCGGAAAATTCGTTTCACCAATGTCGAGCAAGAGGAGCCGATCGGCGAACTGTCGGCGTACCACGTCACCGCTGGGAGCGAGCCCACCGGTGGCCGCGTTGTTCCGTATCGGCTCGGTTACGGAGCCGGTGAGAATGCATTCGTCAAAGGCCGCTTTCCGGTGGATGAGCGTGCCTCATTGACTGCCCGCGCGGATGGAACGTCGCTGGCGGTGCCATCGAATGCCATACCGACCGGTCCTCGGATGCCGGTTGTCCATGTTTTCATTCCTGTGCAGCCAAACGACCCGGGCGACGGCCTCGATGGAATCGCCATCGATCTGCCGGCCTTCAAGTTCAAGCCGACGCATGGTGGCGTGATACCGTTCAATATCCAAGTGCAGGATCCGCTTTGGCCGTTGCGCCGCATGTTGGATTTTAGCTTCAGTGTGAAACCGGGCGAACTGCACACGCTGTGGCTCGACCTTCGCGACCGGATTCTGCCGGCGGGCCGGGGATTGAGTTTCACGATTGCGTGTGCCAGCGCCGAATTCAACGACTACGCGCTGTTCAACATGCCGGTGCGCTTGGTTTTCAAATCTCGCGCAGCCGCGCGCGCCGAGCACGAGCTCGACCGCTTCACGCAGGCGCGCGACAGCTATGCGATGTTGGTGGAGGAACACCCCTTCAGTCCGAAATTCGACCTGTGGGTCCGGTTCAAAACCGACTTGGAAGATCTATTGCGGGTCAACCCCAACCATGAGCTCGGCCGGCAATACGCCGCGATCGCGACCGGCGCGGCGCGGCCGCCATTTGTGCAGCCCGTCGCACCCGCGGGTGTGCCGCTTTGGGCGTTTCGCCAAGTGGAGGCACTGAAGGGCGTGCAGCATTTCGTGAACTGGTGGATCGATCACCGGCAAATCGCCAATGGTGAATTTGGCGGCGGTCTTTCTGATGACACCGACCTGACCAATCTCTGGCCGGGCGTCGCGCTCATGGGCTGCGAGCCGGAAAAACTGGCGGAATCAATCCGTCGCGAACTCGACGCGTGTTATGCCCACGGCATGTTTACGCGCGGGCTCCCGACCCTGCAGGCGGACGAGCTGCACAGTTATGAGGAAGGGATCAACGCACTCGGACAAAATCTCATTTTGAATTACGGCAGTCCCCGGCAGATTGAGCGCGCGATGGAGACGGCGCGCGGGGTGGAGAGCATCACCGGAATCAACGCCGCCGGCCACGGTCACATCCGCAGTTCGTATTACAGCGGCACCCGCATGGCGGAGGAGGAACCGTGGGGTTATGCGAAGGCGTATTCGTACCTGGTGCTCCAGCCCGGACAGTTGCTCGTCGACTACAATGGCAATCCGGCGGCGAAAAAGATCCTGCTGGAACTCGCCGACGGGCTGCTCGCGCACCGGCATCCCGACGCGAAAGGTGGCTACGTGCTGCCCTCGGCCATTAATTTCAAGACGGACGAAAACAGCGACGCCACCCGGCGCTATTTCCCGTGGCCACTTTTCTGGAGCAGCTGGAAATGGACGGGAGAGCAACGTTACCTCGCGCCAATTTTCGACGGCGGCACGACGTCATTGATGGCGGTCAACGCCAACGTCCTTGATTTGCTTGCGCTCCGCGAAACCTGGGGGCCGAAAATTCTGGCTGGCGAACCCGGGCGGCCGACGGAAAGCCGCGCGCCCGATGGCCGCGGTGCACCGCGCGCGAATGATGACCGCAGCACGCGCAACGGACATTTTGAATGGCAGCTTTCCGGGCGGAAGAGCGCGCTTGAGGCGCTTTATGCGAACCAGATTGAGGAGATGGCGCTCGGTGATTATATCAATACCGAGGGCAGCCTCTGGATTGATCGCGTGGGCGTGCCCACCACGGAATTGCAACGCACGCGTCTCGGCGGAGTGGCACTTGCGCGCAATGCGACCTTTCCCGGTCACGTGGTGAGCTGGCAATTCCACGCGCCGGCCACCGCGCAGAGCGTGGCGATTCTCGTGCCTGATGCGACGGCGACTGCGTTCAAGGTAATTGCGTACAATTTGGAAACGGCGCCAGTGCAGGCGACGATGACCGGTTGGAATGTCGATCCGGGCCTCTGGGAAATCACGCAAGG
>JANYDX010000305.1 GCA_025363395.1 Verrucomicrobiota bacterium | reverse complement strand
CTGACATGGGGTTTCTTTTCTGACTGTCAGGCTTTGGCCGGTTCGAGCCGCGGGCAACATCATTTATCCACTACTTCCCCGGTTGGTTTGAGCGTGACGCTGAACTCCTCCGCTCCTCAATCTACTCCACCCCTATGATCCGCAAAGCTTTTGTCCTGTCGGTCAACCCCGGCCGCGAAAAGGAATACGCGACCCGCCATCAGCCCATCTGGGAGGAACTGGCCCAAACCTTGCGCGCCCACGGCAGTCACAACTACTCCATTTTTTTCGACCCCGCCACGCACCAGCTGTTTGGCTATGTTGAAATCGAGGACGAAGCGCGGTGGCAGGCCGTGGCGAAAACCGAGGTCTGCCAACGCTGGTGGCGCTTCATGGGCGATATCATGCCAAGCAATCCCGACCACAGTCCGGTTTCGCGCAGCCTCACCGAGGTTTTTCATCTGGAGTAAGCACGTCCCCGGCCGGCATTCTGCCGGAAGTGTCCTGTCGCGATGGCCGCCACCCTCCCCCCTTCTCCTCCGCTGCTGACCTTGCGTCGCGCCGCCAAAAGCTTCGGCGGCGTGCGCGCGTTGCGCGGCGTGGATTTTGAACTGCAGGCGGGCGAAGTCCACGCCCTCCTCGGTGAAAATGGCGCCGGCAAAAGCACGCTCATCAAGCTCATCACCGGGGCCCACCGGCCGGACGCCGGTGAAATCACCGTGGCGAACCGGACCCTCACCGGATTGACGCCGGCGCTCGCCCAACAACTGGGCATCGCGTGCATTTACCAACAGCCCGCGCTTTTCCCGGATCTGACGGTGGAGGAAAATATCGGCCTCCGCCTCGAATCCAGCAGCCCGTGGCAACGGATCGACTGGCGCGCGCGGCGCGCGCGGGCCACTGAACTGCTCCGCCGCGTCGGAGCCGCCATCGCACCGGATACCGAAGTGCGCACGCTTTCCATGCCGGAACAGCAACTGGTGGAAATCACCTGTGCGGTCGGCGCCGGCGCCCGCGTCGTCGTCATGGACGAGCCCACCGCCTCGCTCACCCACCTTGAACAACAACAGCTTTTTGCCGTGGTACGCGAACTCCGGACCGGTGGCGTCGGGGTCATTTATATTTCCCACCGCCTCGAGGAAATTTTCGCCCTCGCCGACCGTGTCACCGTGCTGCGCGACGGCGCCAGTGTCGGCACCCATGCGGTTGGGGACATGACCGAGACCACCCTGATCAAGCTCATGGTTGGCCGCGAAGTCGCGCAGCTTTATCCCCCGTCAGAATGCGCCGCCGGTGAAATCGTGCTCAGGGTGCACAACGTGGGTTGCGCAGCCTCCGGCGTGCGCGGCGTCAGCTTCGAAGTCCGCGCCGGAGAAATTTTCGGGCTGGCCGGGCTCGTCGGCGCAGGCCGCACCGAACTCGCCCGCATCCTTTTCGGGCAAACCCCCGCCGACACCGGCCAGATTCAACTGAACGGAAAATCCATCGCCGTGCGGTCCCCCGGTGAAGCCATCGCGCTTGGCCTCGCCTACGTACCGGAGGATCGGCGGCGGCACGGTGTCATCCTCGAAATGCCCATCGAAGAAAACATGACGATGGCGATCCATGCACGAATTTTCCCGGCGGCGTGGTTGCGCTTTGGCCGCGAGCGCCGGCTGGCCCTCGATTTTATCCGCGACCTGGCGGTGAAATGCGCCGGGCCAAATGCGCCCGGGGGCAGCCTGAGCGGAGGCAACCAGCAAAAAGTTTCCCTCGCCCGCTGGCTCGCGACCAAACCAAAATTGCTCATCCTCGACGAACCGACCCAGGGCGTGGACGTCGGCGCCAAGAGCGAAATCCACAAGATCATCCGTGGGCTCGCGCAAGAAGGTTTGGCGGTGATCATGATCTCAAGCGATCTGCCGGAAATCCTCGGCATGAGCGACCGCATCGGCGTCATGCGCAGTGGCACTCTGACCACAGTACTGCCCGGCGGAAGCGATGCGTCAGTCGTGATGGCCGCAGCATTGGGACAGCCACAATGAAAAATCCCGCACAAGCCTCACCGTGGCTCGAAAAAAAATGCCTTCAAGTTACGGGGGGACTTAGGAAGTGAACCGCTATTTCCGCGAGCTATCCGTGATGGCCGCACTGGGAATCGTGCTCCTCGGCCTGGCGATTTTCGCGCCGGCATTTTTTCAACCGCAACCGCTGCTCTCACTGGTCACGCGTGAAGCGCCCACGCTCATCGTCGCGTGCGGCATGGCCTTGGTGATCATCACGCGGCAGATCGACATCTCCGTCGGCTCGCAGTTCTCCGTGTGCAGTGTCTGCGCCGGATTGCTCGCCGCCCGCGGCTGGCCGCTCGCGCTGGTGCTGCCCGTATCCGTCACCGCCGGCGCACTGCTTGGCGCACTCAACGGCGTGCTCGTCGCCGGACTGCGACTGCCCTCCATCGTCGTGACGCTCGCCACGATGGTCACGCTGCGCCAAGGACTCAATCTGGTCCGGCAGGGCGAATTCGTAAACCTGCCCGATAACTTCCAATGGTTTGGCCTGAGCCAGTCGGCGGGCCAGTGGACGCTCGTCCTCACCGCCTTGCTGTTTCTCGCCGGGCTCGGGCTGGCGCTGCGTCACCTCGCCGCCGGACGCTGGGTTTACGCCGTCGGCACCGACGCGGAGGCGGCGCGACTCGCCGGACTGCGACCGCAACTGATCACCTTTGCCGTTTTCGTTTTCCTCGGTGCGCTGACCGGACTCGCTGCAATCATGAACCTCGTGCAGTCGCCGCAAGTACAGCCGATGGTGGGGGCGGGGTTGGAATTGAAAGTCATCGCTGCCGTGGTGGTCGGCGGCGTCGCCATTTCCGGCGGACGCGGCAATCTCTGGGGCGGATTTGCCGGACTGCTGTTGCTCACGTGCGTCTCGCCCGCGCTCACGCATCTACACATCGAAGCCTACTGGGAAAAAGCCATCCAGGGCGCGATCATCCTCCTCGCCGTCGTCGCAGATGGGCTGAGACAAAAGCGATTGAACCGCTAATCTGCGTGGATTCCCGCCAATCTATGAAATCGAAAATGGACACGGACGAGGGCTACAAGCTGATGATCGCAGCTTTTGAGGTTTATAATCAACAAGGCTATGGGTTGGGGACACTCTCAAGTGGAAGCGGATCATTCTGTCTGAGTTTATTCCTGCACCAGTATGATCAGCGTCAATCAGCCCAGATTAGCGGTCAAAAATGCCTTTAAACTCCCATCCCCGCGACTGGAAATCCGCGTTTCTCCGCTACGAGACGCTGCTCTTCGTCGTGCTGGTCGCGGAGTGGCTGCTGTTTTATCATTACGGGACAAGCACCAACCGGCGCGGCCTGGTTGTCGGCTTCGGGACGCTCGACCGGCAGTTCGACATCCTCCGCCACTCCTGTGAAATCGGCCTGCTCGCACTGGCGCTCACTCCGGTAATTCTCACTGCCGGCATCGATCTTTCGGTCGGATCCCTGCTCGGGCTTTGCGCCATTCTTTTCGGCAAACTCTGGCACGATGCCGGTCTTTCCATCCCGCTCGCCGCGGGCCTGACACTCGTCTGCGGCGCCCTCGCCGGCGGGTTGAACGCCGGGCTCATCACCCAATTACGCCTGCCCCCGCTCATCGTGACGCTCGGGACTTACTCGCTCTTTCGCGGACTCGCCGAGGCCATCACCCACGGATCGGTGACGTACACGGACTTCCCCGCCAGCTTTCTCTTCCTCGGACAGGAACGCTGGTCCGGCCTGCCGACGCAGGCGTGGGTATTCCTCGTGGTGGGGCTGGGCATGTGGCTGCTCGTGCATCGCACCACCTTCGGCCGCTCGTTTCGCGCCATCGGGTTTTCACCGGAAGGAGCTCGTTATGCTGGCCTGCCAGTCGAACGACGCGTGGCGCTGGTTTATGTGCTCACCGGAGTGATCGCGGCACTGGCGGCCTTGATTTATACCGCACGGCTCGGGCAGGCGAAAGCCGACGCGGGCACCGGCTATGAATTATTCGCCATCACCGCCGTGGTCTTCGGCGGCACGAGCATCTTCGGTGGACGTGGCAGCATCACGGGAACGCTGCTCGGGGTCGCGGCCATCGCCGTCCTGAAGAGCGGACTCGCCACGCTGCCGGTCGTCATCCGGATGAACGCCGCCGAGGAAATGTCCGGCCTCCTGACCGGCGCCTTGCTCCTGCTCGCCCTCACCGGGAGCGTTCTGCCAAAACTGTTTTCCACCCTTCGAACAAAGCGTTAATCAGGCATGCACACAAAATGCTCCTTCATTTTCAGCGATTGGACTAGTGCGAGATTATTTGTATTAGTGGTTTATCCTATGCGCCTTTAATTCTTATCCGTAGTCGAAGCCCTCCGAATTAATTTACCTATCCCATGAATAAAACATTCCCCCGCCTTTTCTTCACGTTGTGCCTCGCGTTCACCGCGCTACAACCGGTGCTCGCCGCCGACGCCAAGCTCATCGTCGCCATGATGCCCAAGGCCAAGGGCAACGCCTATTTTCTCTCCTGCAAAGCCGGGGCCGACAAAGCCGCGAAAGAACTTGGCGTCGAGCTCCTCTTTGACGGCCCGACGGATTCGAACGCCGCCAAGCAGAATGAAATTGTCGAGAACTGGATCACTCTCGGTGTGGACGTCATCGCCGTCGCCGCCGAAAACAAGGAGGGCATTTCCACCGCCCTGCGCAAGGCGCAGAAGCAGGGCATCAAGGTGGTCGCTTACGATGCCGACGCGTTGCCCGACGCGCGCTCCTTTTTTGTCAACCAAGCCACGCCGCAGGGCATCGGTTACACGTTGATGGACGAGGCCGCGCGCCTTTGCGGTGAAGAGGGGGAGTTCGCCATCATCACCGCCTCGCTGACCGCCGCGAACCAGCGCGAATGGCAGAAACACATCGAGGCCCGCCTCGCGGAAAAATATCCGAAAATGAAACTCGTCGCTGTCCGTCCCAGCGACGACCTCAAGGACAAGGCGCAGTCCGAGTCCACCGCGTTGATGAGCGCCAATCCCAATCTGAAACTGCTCATGGCCATCTGCTCACCGGGCGTTCCCGGCGCGGCTGAAGCGGTCAAGCAGGCTGGCAAGATTGGCAAGGTGAAGGTGATCGGCCTCGGCCTGCCCAATGAAAACAAACGCTACGTGCACGAAGGCGTGACTGACAGCGTCGTGCTTTGGAATACCGGGGATCTCGGCTATCTCGCAATCTACGCCGGCGTGGCGCTCGCAAAGGACGAACTCAAACCCGGCGCCACCAGCTTCAAAGCCGGCGCACTCGGCACCTTCGAAATCAAGGGTGACAACATCATGCTGGGAAAGCCCTTCATCTTCAATAAAGCCAACATCGATCAGTTTGATTTTTGAAAGAAGCAGGGGCGCCCTATTCTAATCGGGCGTTCGGTAATCGCCCGGTACCCACAGCGGCGCCTTACTGATAGTCTGTCCTACCGCAAACCAACGTGGTGTCAGAAAAGTTCGGGTCAGTTGGAAGAGCCCAACTGGAGCCGCAGCGCCCCGCTGCGGCCAGTAGCAATCCACGCCGGGGGCGCCTGCCCCCAACGTTTCAACTGATCAGCAACAACCTGGGCGGCTGGCCGGGAATAGTTTCCGGGGCACGGTGGAGACATGGCGGTACCGGGCAGCCGGGATAATCGAGGGCAATGCGCCAGAGATTGCCCAAGCCGAAGGAAAAAGGCCGCGCCCCCGGGGTTGGCGCATAGTGGAGATCGTAGCAATTCTCACTCAGGTACTCGCGGAAATCGCCGCCATCTTTGCCGCCGAATTGCTTAAGCAGTTCGGCGCGGGTGGCGGGAACATCGACACGTCGTTGCGCCTCGTCATTGCGCAGGCTTTCGCTCGCGGGACCGTGATAAGTGCAGAGCCACGTATCAGCTTCAACTGGTGCGCTGTCAGCGTGAAAGGAATAGACATCGATGGGCACGGGCGCCGCCTCCTCATCGCGCGGGTAGCTTTGAATGCAATTCAGCTCGGGAGAAAGACCGTGCTCGCGAAGCAGCCGCTGGTCCCCTAGGAGAATTTCCCGGGCGGCGCGCCCGGCAGTACTTAACGAGAGGGCATTCAGGCGTTCTTCGTCAAGGGGCATGATCCCTTCGCTCGCGCCCAGCTGTTCCACGATCTCCCGAAAATCACCCGTCAGTGTGCGCGGCCAGCACAGGGCGTTAATTCCGTCCGCGAAAGGGGTGGTGACCAGCTCATGGAAAGAAGACACCAGCTTGATGCGGGTGTAGCCAGGAGGTGAAGTGAAAAGAGGCATGCGCGGTGTCAGGCGAATCAATCCAGAAGAATTGCCCACGAAACACATGAAAGACACGAAAATTGGGAACGAGCGGCATTTTAGTCCGGATGATATAAGCCCTCACCATTCGGTAGGAAAATCCATTCTACCGCATTCGGGTCTGAGGGATTTTATTCGTCTCATGCGTGTGTTCCATGGGCTTCACCCACTGCCTTCTTTATTCAGCGGGCAGGCAACAGGTGCGGTGTGGCGGCCTTAAATTCCGCAAAAATCTTAATTTGGTTATTGCTTAATTAAGTTTATGCTTAATTAACGACCCCATGCAAAGCCTTGCTGCCATTGCCGACCCGACGCGCCGACGCATCATCGAGCTGCTCGCCACGCGCGACCGCACCGCCGGCGAACTGGTGGATGAATTCGACCTGAGCGCGCCTGCGATCTCGCAACACCTGAACGTACTGCGCGAGGCGGGACTCGTCACCACCCGCGTGGAAGGTCAGTCGCGCGTACAGACGCTCAACCCGGCCGGCCTCGATGACATCGGGGACTGGCTCGAGCGCACCCGGAATTTCTGGAGCCAGCGGCTCGACGCCTTGGAGCGCGAGCTGAAGGCCGACGACGAACGCAAAGCCCGCAAAAAGAAAAAATCATGAAGAACAACAACGACTACGCCCAGTTCCCCGCCCCCGGCGAAATCCGCATCATGCGCACACTGCCCGGCCCCATCGAGCGAGTCTGGACTTACCTCACCGACCCCGAGAAACGCAGCCGCTGGTTTGCCGGCGGCCCGATGGAACTGCACGTGGGTGGCAAGGTGGAACTTTTTTTCCAGCACAAGATCATCGCGCCGGGCGAAACACCGCCCGAAAAATATGCCGCGGTTCACCATGAAGGCTTCAAGATGCCGGGCACGATCCTCCGGTGCGAGCCGCCCCGTGTGCTTAGCTACACATTCGACGACAACTCCGACGTCACCTTTGAACTCATTCCCCAGGACGCAAAGGTCCTGCTGATTCTCACCCACCGGAGCCGGGGCGAAGACCTTCCGTTCCTTAGTGGCTATGCGAGCGGCTGGCATTCGCATCTCATGATCCTCATCGCCCAGCTTGAAGGCACCGCGCCTCCGCCCTTCTGGGCCACCCACGGGCGGCTCAAGGCCGAATACGAAAAGGTCATCCCATCATGAGCCAGCCCGTCAAAGCCGTGATCACCGCGGCGCGCACGCCAAAACAAATCCTTTAACGCTCAATCCATCATGAAAACCACCTCATCCAACAAAACAAAAGTCGCGACGCCCGAAAAGTGGCTCGCCTCCCGCCTCGAGCTTCTGCACGAGGAAAAGGAATTCACCCGCCTGAGCGACCGCATCGCTGAGCGCCGCCGCAACCTTCCTTGGGTCAAGATGACCAAGCCTTACACCTTCGACTCACCCCGGGGGCGCCTATCGCTGACCGACCTGTTCGAAGGCCGCAGCCAACTGATGGTCCAGCACTTCATGCTCGGGCCCGGTTGGGAGCAGGGCTGCAAGAGCTGCTCGTTCATGATGGATCATTTCAACCCGACCGTGCCGCACCTGAAAGCCCGCGATGTTACCTTCACCGCCATCTCGCAGGCGCCGCTCGTGGAGATCCTACCGTTCCAAAAACGGATGGGTTGGACCGTCAACTGGGTCTCGTCGCACGGCACCGACTTCAATCACGATTTTCATGTGTCCTTCACCCAACAGGAAATCGACCGCGGCCAGGTGGACTACAACTACACCAAGATGGACTTCCCGCTGACCGAGGCGCCCGGAATCAGTGTCTTTGCTCGCGACGACTCCGGCAACGTGTACCTCACCTACTCCACCTACGGTCGCGGAGTTGAGGTGGTCATGGGCACTTACAACCTGCTCGACCTCGTGCCCAAGGGTCGTAGCGAGGATTCCGAAGCAACGATGAATTGGGTTCGGCATCACGACCGTTATGAGCATGCACTCACGGCTCATTGAGCAAATGCGCCGGGCGCGCGGCTGGTTGATCCCAACCGCGTTGCTCACGCTGGCGCCCAAATGCATCCTGTGCATGCTCGCTTACGCCGGCCTCGGGGGCGCGCTCGGACTGGGCGGTCCGGAGATCTGCGGCGCGTCGGAGGGATCACCGGCCTCATGGGCGTCGTCGCACGCGTGGCTCGGCATTGCCAGCGGAATCAGCACGTTCGGATTTGTTTTGCACTGCCGGCGGGGAGCGCCGCCCACACACAGAAATCGAACCGCGTTTAGACCTGAGCAAGAGTCCGCCTCGCGCAGACGCGCCGCGGATTTTCTACTCCGTCACGTCGGTGGTTGATTCGGCCCGGGCCAATGCGGCCTGCAATTCCTCAAGCCGCAACGGCTTCGTCATATAGTCGTTCATTCCCGCGGCGAAACATTTCTCGCGATCACCCTGCATCGCATTGGCGGTCATCGCCAGTATTTTTATCCGCCCGTTCGATGGATCCAGACGGATGATACGGCTGGCCTCGTACCCATCCATGTCGGGCATCTGGCAATCCATCAAAATAATATCGTAGCGCTTGTTCCGCACCGCCTCGACCGCTTTCGCGCCGTTGGGCACGACGTCCGCGACCAAACCCAGTTTTTTCAACTGAAGAAGAACCACGCGTTGATTGACGAGGTTGTCCTCGGCGACCAGCACATTCAGGGCAGACTGAGCCGGGGCATGGCCATTGCTTTCCAACTTCGGCCGTTCCGCCTCTCCCGTCGCCGGCTCGAACCCCGCGGTGAACCAGAACATCGAGCCCTCGCCTGGTTTGCTTTCGACGCCGATCGTTCCCTTCATCAGATCCACGATTTGCTTGCAGATCGCGAGGCCCAGGCCGGTTCCGCCATAACGCCGCGTGGTGGAGGCGTCGGCCTGGCTGAATGGACGGAACAGACGGGTGATCGCCTCCTGATCGATTCCCACCCCGGAGTCGCGAATCTCAAAGCGGAGACCCACGCCATCGGTGGTATTTTTCTCGGTCGTCACCTGGATAACGACTCCCCCCTTTGCCGTAAACTTGATGGCATTGCCCAAAAGATTGACCACCACTTGGCGAAGCCGGCTGGGATCTCCGCGCACGAAATGCGGAACGTCGGATCCGATTGAAAGCGAGAGTTTGATTTCTTTCTCCGTCGCCCGGGCCGCAAGCAGACCAACCGGTTCCTCCAGGCACCGCCAGAGATCAAAATCAATGGTTTCAAAATGAAGCTTGCCGGCCTCGATTTTCGAAAAATCCAAAATATCATTCAACACCGTCAATAGGGACTCGGCACTGTTGCGAATCGTATTTGCATAATCGCGCTGCTCCTTGTTGAGCGCGGTTTCGAGCAGGATATTGCTCATGCCAATCACCCCGTTCATCGGCGTGCGAATCTCGTGGCTCATATTCGCCAGGAAAATGCTCTTGGCCTCGGCCGTCGCCCGCGCCGAGTCCCGCGCCTGCCTCAATTCGCTCTCGATCTGCTGGCGCGCCGCGATGTCCCGGGCGATGCCGATGATCCCGCTGTTTTTCCCTTCCGCCTGGATCATGCAGGCATTGACCTCGGTCCAGACCCGGCCGCCTCGTTTGTTGAGAAAACACACTTCGCTGCAGGCCGCGCCCTGCGCACACGCGCTGACCAGATCGGTAACAACAGACTTGGGATCGCGGTCATCAGCGGCGACGATTGAACCCAGTTGCATTCCGACCAGCTCGCTGCTTTCAAATCCGAGAAGGCGTTCCCCCGCCGGATTGATCGACGTAATGAATCCCTGGAGATCAAAAGCGAAAATGGCGTCGCTCGCGTTGGAAACAATCGCGCGGTTGTGCGCTTCGAGCTTGGCCTCTTTTTTGAGCTGCGTCCGGATCTGATCAGTCTGCGAATTCACCCGCCGCCGCAGGAGGATCACCCAGGTAAAGCCGAACCCAATGGTGACAATCAACACTCCGGTAACCGCAAAGGCTCGCGCCGGAGTCAACCACGAGGGCTGCTCAAGAATAGTGATATCGCGATCCGCCCTCAGCCTGAGGTGGAAGCCATGGGGCTCCTTGTCTTCATTGCGCACCACCTCATATACGCCGACCAGGTGAACCCGTGAACCGGCGCTTACGTGCCTAGCCTGATTTCCTGCTCTCTCCAGCGGAAGACTTGCCGTGAATTCACCTTTCTCTGCCTGCACAAAAAAGCGGAAATCCTCGGCATCCACGGACGTACTTAAAACTTTTCCGGAAATTTCCACGAGGATGCTGTCGTAGTCCTCGGAAATGGATTGCGCAGAACTCAACGGCACGGATTTCGGTTCCGTTCGGGATTCCAGTTTCCGATAAACTGCTTCCCGCAAGATTACCCGGCCCGCGTCGCGTCCGGGCAGCCCCGTCACCTCGATGTAGTCGCCCGCAACCAGCGGAACGCGCTGTTCCGAACGAAGCATCAGTCCTTCGTTGCCGTCCTGGATGATCGCGTAACGGCCCGGTTGGTGCAATGTGACCACGCCTTTTACCCGCGCCCAGTAATTCGCCGTCGAATTCACGCGGAATTGCCGAAGTGCACCCAGGTTCGTCAGCGGCTCGACAAAAGGATCAACGAGCGCCGTCCGCTCTATTCGAATATCCGCCGAAGAGTTAGCGAGGATTTCGATTCTCGTCAGTTGCCGCCGGTTGTTGGCGATCGCACGGCACACGCCTTTAACCGATACAATCGAACCCACGAGCGACCCAAGAGTGGAATCCCGCGGCAGTCGCACCGTGAACGACCCTGTCTGGGTGCTGAGCAAAAGCAGGGTCCACAAATCCTCCGCGGTCACCTTTTGCACATGCCCATTCAACTCGACCAGCGCGCCTTCTTCGAGGCCCGTCATCGCCTGCTCCAGCGTGAGCTTTTTTGGAAGCGGCACGAGCACGGCGCCAATCTGCTCTGATTTTTCCAGCTGCAGTTCCGGCGCAAACGTCCCCGGGAGAGTCCGTCCGGTCACTTTAACCTGGCTGGTAATCGTTAGATCGTGGCCGGCTTTTTGAGGCAACTGCACGCGAATGGTGCCGCTCGTGTCTCGAAGGTAGACGAAATCGGCGTTGGCGTTGGACCACGCCACCAGCCCGGTAATTACCGCCGGTAAATGTTGGCCCGCTTCTGTCGGGGAAAGCTGCAGGATTTGATCGATCAGTCGGAGCCCATCGCCCGCTTTGACGGCATCGGCTTTTTTTTGGTCAATGACCGCAGACGAAGCCCTGCGCAGAATACCGCGGCGCACCAACCAGTCTGCGCTTGAACCAAAGGGATCACCCACGGCTTCCACCCAATCACCCGCCTTGAGGGGAATGGTCTGAAAAGTTTGCACGGTAACTTCGCCTGTTTCATCCCGCACGACCACGGATTGTCCGGGCACAAGGGAGCGAACCTGCCCGGCAACGTGGATTCGGTGGGCATTTTCCTGCGTTAACAGAAGAACTTTTTCGATCGGCAGAATGGGAATTTCAAAACGAGGATCGTTTTCCGGATTTCCGAGAAACACGATGTCCTCTATTTTTGCCACCCAAAGATCGATCTCCAGCGCGCCGCTTTGGGCGTCGTTCTTGGACACATAAAGGCCCGTCAACCTGACCCGCGCCCCCTGGGGCATATTCAGTAATTTCGGTTCATGCGTCCAATAGTACAAATGAACCCGGAAGCCGCCCGCGATGAGTTGGACTTCAAGATGCTGCCGATCGGCTGGTTCGATGCGCTGCTGATCCAAAGTGGCATCAAATGTAACCACGTGAGACTGAAACTTCACAAAATCCGCCAGCTGAAAGTTGGCCTGCATCGGAGCCGGAGGAACGTCGTGTTCCAGTACGGTTATCTTCAAAGTCTCGGCCGATAGTCCTTGTTGCGGAACGACGGTGCCCTCAATCAACACCCGGTCGCGTGATCGCAGCGGCATTGGGCCTTTACAGGGCATATAGCCCAATTCTCCGTTATAATGCGCCCAAAAGTGATTCCAGTTTCCGTCGTAGTAATCGATGGTCATTTCCATCCGGATGGGCCGGGCAAGAGTGCGGACGCCGTTCCTCCAATATTCTGAAAAACTTGTGATCGACTCTGCCAACGGAGCTTCAGCGGGAACCGACGCCACTTTTGGCGCCTCACCGCTTTGCGCCCAAACCCAGGCACAGTTCAGCGCCAGGATGAGACAAAAAATAAATCTCAGCCCCATTGCGCGAAAGGATGCAACAGGTGGTAGCGGACGCATGAACAAGTACCCTTCCATATCGTCTCAAAATTCGCGTTGCTTAGTCGTTTTCGGCGGAAAAACAGGGGCACCGGCAGAAGGGTCGGGCTGTAATTGAGCTAAGTTAAACGCAGTGGGTGAATAAGTTCAATAGTTGAAGGACCTTCTGCCCTAAACTAAAGGGCGGCCCTCGTGGACTCCTTCGGGGCGTTGTACCTCAATTCAAGCGCAGCTCCTTACCGCACCGGAACGCAGGCTTTCGGGCAGCTTCACCGGCGCGAGCGATTCGAGCAGCTTCCGGAAACGTGCCAGCCCGGCAGTGTTCGAGGGCGATGACTGCGACTCGATGCTCACGGTTCCCTTTTCTGCTTCCATGCAGTCAAATAGAGGGCAAGGCGGCACCGCACGATTGACCCTCGACGCGAACCGGTGTTTTCGTACAGGGCCGCGACCTCTCCGATCATGACCCTGAGAAAAAGCCTGCCCTACGTTTTGCTTCCGCTTGCCTCTTTGGTGTTCGCGGAATTCTCGGTTCCCGGTGGTTTGGTCCGCCGGTTTTTCGGCACCGCCAGCGACGACCCGGGCGTGCGCGTCGTCGAGGAACGAGAGGGCAACCTCACCCATATTTTCGTCACGACCACCAACTGCCTCGATGTCACGATCACACTCGAGGCCCAGCTCCAAAACATGAGCGCTTTGCCGGTGCTGCCTGTCACGGTCGAAACTCAGGGCCGTCGCCGCGTTGAGCTCGTCACGCTTCAAACCCTCAATCCAACGCAACCGTCGGGTTATCCCTACACCTACCGCTGGCGCTATGGGGGCCGTGGCGGCCACCCCGATGGCACAGCCTACTTGCTGCCATTCGAGGCGAGGGCCCACCACAAACTTTTCCAAGGCTACAAGGGCACCTTCAGTCATCAGGCCGGTTCGGCCAACGAATACGCGCACGACTGGGATCTCGCTGAAAATTCCATCGTGCAGGCCGCGCGCGACGGGATGGTCGTCGGGGTCCGCCAGGATTCCAACTCCGCCGGAGTGGCGGATCGCTTCAGCAACAGTTCAAATTACGTCATCATCCGCCATGGCGACGGCACTTACGGCGAATATCTCCATTTGAAGCAGAATGGTGCGCTGGTGAAACTTGGCGACACCGTGCACGCCGGCCAGGCGATTGCATTGTCGGGCAACACCGGCCACTCCTCCCGGCCGCACCTGCACTTTGCCGTCTTCCGTGTCATCGACGGGAACACCCGTGAGACGCTGCCGGTGAAGTTCCAGACCAGAGACGGCAAGGTGCAGACTTTGGAACAGGGCAAAATCTATTAATTCTGTGCAGCTCCCGGCGGCACTGGACGGCGAATAACTTGTGCCTCGATTGGCCCCGGGGGCAAAAAAGGTGCTGCGACCTCTGGACTGCTCGCACTACAACCTGCCCCAGGATGGGACGAATCCGTCACCACGATCGATGCACCACGGAATATTGGCGCGCCATTTTGTTCACTGGTGGTGCAATATTCCGACGCTTGCTTCGGCTTGGACGGGGGGAAATACCACAGCGAGCGGTTTGGCTAAAGCCCCGGGCTTGCCCGGGGATATTTATTGCAGGAAAAAAAGCAGCCCTGCGGTGGCAATGAAACAGCCGACAATCGTGATAATGTAGACCACGAAAAGCAAAAGCGACTCGAGTATCGTCTGAAGCCAGGGCTTTCCGTAAAGGCGGCGGAACATCAGGAGCGGATAGAGAATAAACCAGACGGTGACTCCACCCGCGGCGACCGAAGCGATCCGGTCCGAAAACAAATTGAACAGCTCGCCCCAGCCGTCGCCCACCATTTTCCAGAGGAAAATAAACGTGTGGAAGTGGACGGCGACAACCAGGTGTTGCAGGTAGGTTTGACCTTCCGACCGAAACAAAAAACGGGTGAAGAGAGCGAAAAGGGGCAGGCAGACAATCAGGATTTTCGGGAAAGCATGGGCCAGTTCGTCAGCCCTTTCCGTTCGATGCTCAGTGAAGTGATTTAGTTTTTCAGCCCAGAACGATTCGCCTGGGACTGCGCGGAGCGGTTTGCTCGTGAGCGATGGATTGTTTTTCAGCGACGCTTCCGGTGCGCCCGGTTGAACGGCGGCCGGGTTGGGTGCGGCCAATCTGATCGCCGGGTGGCCGCTCAGAAACCCAACGAAGAAAAAAAGCACGCTGATAAATAAATAGAGCCGGAACGGTGGCATCTGGGATGCCCGCTTACCGGCATTGTAGTCGGCAGAGAGCGCGCCTGGGCGCAAAAGCAGCGTGACCACATTCCGGAAAAACTTGGTGTCGAAATGAAAGAAGTTCTCCAAGGCCTCCAGAAAAACATGATGGAATGAGCGCGAGACATCGAAATCGTGCTGCCCGCAATGATGGCAGAAAGGGCCCAGCAGCGTGGCGCTGCAGTTCTGACAGCGAGAGTGGACGGGCTTAGACGTCATGAGGCGGACACGGGATTTGCCATCGGCGAGAGTGAAAACGAAAAACTTCAGTGAGATTCGGGATTCTCACGCTCAGAGTAACGCCACGAGGACAAAGCCACGCAAGGGGAAACCGGACCACGAAGCAGCGGTCTTTAAGGTGAGTTTAAAGCGCATTGTATAGAGCAGGGAACCCTTCTGCTGCGCCGCGGAACACTGTATGCCTCGTGAAAAACAGGATTGTTTCTTCAGTCTCGCCGAATCCGCCGGACGGTGCAACGGTTCAAGGCCACACTCACCAGTTGCGGTTTTCGTTGGGGTAACAATCTTCGACTTCAACCCTATCTTTCCCATGTCGAAACCCGTTTGCTATTCCACCAAGGCCTTTGGCACTTCCAGTGCGTCGGCTCCGCTCGGCGCTACTACCATTGATCGTCGCATGCCGGCCGCGAGCGACATCCAAATCCAGATTCTCTACTGCGGCGTCTGTCATTCCGATTTGCATTTCTCGCGCAACGAGTGGGGCTTCACGCAGTATCCCGCCGTGCCGGGACACGAAATCGTGGGCCGCGTGACCGCCGTCGGCAGCGGTGTGACCAAGTTCAAGGTCGGCGATACCGTTGGCGTGGGTTGCCTCGTTGATTCCTGCCGCACCTGCCCGGATTGCCGTCAGGGCTTGGAGCAATTTTGCAATGGCATGGTGATGACTTATGGGAGCATGGACCAGCACCTCGACCGGCCAACGCTCGGGGGCTATGCGCAAAGTATCGTCGTGACCGAGGATTTCGTGCTCCGGATTCCGGCGAACCTTAATCTGGCAGCCGTGGCTCCGCTGTTGTGTGCGGGCATCACCACTTATTCCCCGATGCGTCACTGGAAGGTCGGCGCCGGGCAAAAGGTCGGCATTGTCGGTCTGGGTGGCCTCGGCCACATGGGCGTGAAATTTGCCCGGGCCTTTGGCGCGCACGTCGTATTGTTCACCACATCCCCGGGCAAGATCGACGACGCCAAACGGCTCGGGGCTCACGAGGTCGTCGTCTCCAAGGACGAGGCCCAGATGCAGACCCACGCCGGAAGCTTTGATTTCATCCTGGATGCTGTGTCGGCCACCCACGATATCAACGCTTACCTCAACCTGCTGAAGCACGACGGCAACCTCGTGCTGGTCGGAGCGCCGGAAAAGCCTCTGCCCGTAGCGGCATTTCCCTTGATTTTCCGCCGGCGGTCCTTCTCCGGTTCATTGATCGGTGGGCTACCCGAGACGCAGGAAATGCTCGATTTTTGCGCCGCCCACAACATCACGAGCGAGATCGAGATGATCCGCATGGACCAAATCAACGAGGCGTATGAACGCATGCTGAAGAGCGATGTGAAATATCGCTTTGTAATCGACATGGCATCTCTGAGCTGAGGCTGAGTTGGGGCCAGCCCTGGGCTCGCCTTCAGGCGTGCACCGCTGCATGAACCGGGAGGGGCCGGAATAAAAGTGGCACTCGAAAATCCCCAAAAGTCTGCAAGGCTCCAAGGCAGAGTTTTAACCGCTCATCTTCAATGATTCACATCGATTGAATCCTAGTGTTTTCGTGCAGGGCCGCGACCTCTCCGATCATGACCCTGAGAAAAAGCCTGCCCTACGTTTTGCTTCCGCTTGCCTCTTTGGTGTTCGCGGAATTCTCGGTTCCCGGTGGTTTGGTCCGCCGGTTTTTCGGCACCGCCAG
>JANYDX010000291.1 GCA_025363395.1 Verrucomicrobiota bacterium | reverse complement strand
GGCAAACCGGTCGCCTCGGTTTGCCATGCGCCGGGCGTTCTGCGCCGCGTCAAGACGCCGAACGGCAAAGCTGTCGTAGAAGGTAAGGCCGTCACGGGATTCACCAATACCGAGGAGCAGGCGGTCGGGCTCGTCGAAGTCGTACCCTTCCTCGTCGAGGATATGCTCAGGAAGAACGGCGGAAACTATTCCAAGAAGGCAGACTGGCAGCCCTATGTCGTCACCGATGGACTGCTGATCACCGGACAAAACCCAGCCTCTTCCGAGCCGGCTGCGAAAGCACTGCTGGAAATGCTCAAGTGAGCCATAATCCGGAGACAATAAAAGGAGCCTATGAAAGAAATATTTTCCAACTGGAATCCTTTTATCGACGTCGTTTGGTGGGTTTGGTTTGCCCTCGCCGCCCTCGCAGTCGCCTACGTCGCTTACGATCAATTCAAGGCCCGGCCGGAGCCGATGGAAAATTCGCTGGCGATGAAGACGATGAGATGGGGCTGGGTGTTGATCACGCTTTATACCGGCATCTTTGCGTTCATCGCTTATTGGTTTCTGCATCGCGCACCCGCAGGCGAGGCACTTGAGCCGCCGGTTTGGATACAAACGGTCGAATCAACCATCCACTGCGTGGCCGGCGACGCCACGGGCATACTTTTCGCCACGGTCGTCACGATCTTGCTGCGGCTGCCGATGAGCCAAGAGGTGATGATTGAATATGCCGCGGGGTTCGCCGTGGGGCTGTTCGTCTTTCAAGCGCTGTGCATGAAGCCGACCGATGGCAGCTATTGGCGCGTGGTGAAGAGCACGGTGCTCGCCCAAACCCTTTCGATGAATGCGCTGATGGCCGGGATGATTCCCGTCATGGTAATCCTGATGTCGCGAGACGCGAGTGCGATGGAACCGGGTTCCGTCCGCTTTTGGGGGACAATGTCGCTGGCCTTCATGGTAGGCACGGCGATGACCTATCCCGTGAATTGGTGGCTCGTGAAGCACGGGCTCAAGCATGGAACAGGCGGCGAAGCGCAAGCCCGCTTCCGGCGCGGAGCGTCCACTGCGAGCAAGCTGGTCGCGACGTGCCTCACCCTTCTGCTGCTTGGGAGCGGCGTTGCTCTCGCGGCCGGTTACGGAGACTTTTCGATGCGCGCCGGCGACGAGAGGATGAAGACAGAATCCAGCCAAAGCCGGGAGGTGGCCAAGTGAATCCGATGAATAACAAGTCCCCCGCTTTCGGAGCGCCAGGTATCGAGCCGCGCTGGACGTCCAGCGCGAAGGACGGAGTCGGCACGGCGTATCACAGCGCGTCCTGCATTTGGTTCACGCTCAGTCACGGCATCGTGAACGAGATTTATTTTCCATATGTCGATTCGCCCCACACCCGCGATCTCCAGTTGCTGATCACCGACGGGGAATCATTCTGCCACGAGGAACGGCGCGACTTGCTGCATCAAATCGAATACCCCGAGCAAAACGCGTTGCTCTATCGGTTGACCAACTCCGACCGCGAGGGCCGCTATCGTCTCGTCAAGGAAATCGTCGTCGATCCGCACTCGCCTGTTTTATTGATCCACACGCGGCTGGAAATCCTTGACCCGAAGTTGCGCGGCAAACTGCGTCTTTATGCTTTGCTCGCTCCCCACCTGAAAGGAACGGGCAAGAACAACTCGGCCCGGTGGTGTGAACTGAATGGCCGAAAGCTTTTCGATGCGCACCGGGAGGACATTGATATGTCGTTCGGTTGTGCCCCCGATTTTACGAAGCGTTCAGTCGGCTACGTTGGGTTCAGCGACGGCTGGCAGGACTTGATGGGTAATTTCAAGATAGATTGGGAATTTGAGCAGGCGGAGGACGGCAATATTGCTTTGACCGGAGAGATCGATTTGTCCGAAGGCATGGAGTTCACGTTGGGCGTCGGCTTTGGGCGGACGCCGCACAGCGCGTCAGCCCACCTTCTGCAAGCGTTCGCCACGCCTTTCGCCGATCAGCGCGAAAAATATGTCAGTCAATGGCAGCGCACGCGCGCCGAGGTCGATCTGAGCGCACACACCACCGACGGAGGTTCGATGCTCCGTTTGAGTCAGTGCTTGTTGCTGGCGCATGAAGACAAAACGTTTCAAGGCGCATTCGTAGCGTCGTTGAGCATTCCTTGGGGCGACACGAAGGACGACAGTGATCGCGGCGGGTATCATTTGGTGTGGACGCGTGACATGGTGCAAACCGCCACCGCGCTGCTGGCCTGCGGACACACGGAGTCGCCCCTGCGTGCGCTGATCTGGCTAGCTTGTGTCCAGGCAGATGATGGGAGCATGCCGCAAAACAGTTCGATCAGCGGTGAGGCCTACTGGAAAGGCATCCAACTGGACGAAGTGGCGGTGCCAATTTTGCTCGCGTGGCGGTTGCAACAGGTGGACGCGCTCCGCCAATTCGACCCGTGGACGCTCGTCTCTCGCGCCGCGCGCTATCTAATCCTGCACGGCCCGGTGACGGCCCAGGAGCGTTGGGAGGAAGCCTCCGGTTACTCGCCTTCGACAATGGCGACGCTCATCGCATCCCTCGTGTGCGCCGCGGAATTTGCGCGTGGCAGAAACGAACAACTGGCGGCGGAATTTCTGCTGGACTACGCGGACTGGCTTTCGGCTCACGTGGAAGAATGGATGGTGACTGTTCGCGGCGAACTCGTGCCGGGGAAACCGCGACACTACGTGCGTATCACCCCGGCCGATCCGAAACACCCCGTGGCTTCGCCGGACCCGGATAACGCTGAGTTTTATGTCGCCAACGGCGGCGGCAAACAGCCGGCGCGGAACATCGTGGGCGGCGATTTTCTCCACCTTGTTCGGCTGGGCGTTCGGCCGGCGAACGATCCGCTGATTGTCGATTCCCTTGTGGTCATCGATCAGGTGATTAAGCGCGAGCTGCCGCAAGGACCGGGCTGGCGGCGCTACAATCACGACGGCTACGGCGAGAAAGCCGATGGCAGCGCTTATGATGGCGCCGGCGAAGGCCGATGCTGGCCGATTCTCACCGGCGAACGCGGCCACTATGAGCTGGCTGCCGGTCGCGATCCGCTGCCGTTCATCGCCACGATGGAAAAATTCGCCAACGCGGGCGGCATGTTGCCGGAACAGCTTTGGGATGCCGACGATTTACCGGATGGAAAGATGAAGCGCGGCAGCCCGACCAATTCGGCGATGCCGCTCTGTTGGGCGCACGCGGAATATGTGACCATGGTGCGCAGCCACAAAGATGGGGTGTGTTTTGACCGCATCGAGCCGGTCTATCAGCGCTACGCCAAGGCCGGGACGGGCAGCGCAATTGAAATGTGGACGCTCGCGCACCAACCCCAACGGATCGGCCTAGGAAAAACGCTTCGCATCGTCGTCGAAAAACCGGGAATGGTTCATTGGAGCTTCGATGGGTGGTCGACGGTGAATGACCTGGAGGCGCGCGATGCAGGATTCGGTTGCTGGTTCGCGGATTTGCCCTCAGTTCAGCTTCCGACCGGCGCGCGCGTCGACTTCACCTTTCGGTGGCAAGAGGGTTGGGAGGGCAAAGATTTTCAGGTCAAGATTGCGGCGCCAAACTTAACCAAGAAAACGGCATGAAAAATTCAAACGGGCAATTCGCAACGCTGGCGGAGGCGTTCAGTTGTCGCCGACCTATTGGAAATCAATTAAGCGTGGACTGCTCTGAACCCCAAGGAGCCAGCCCGTGTGTCAGCGCCAGGATGCCGGATTTTATTCCGCAAACGCAACGATGCCGGCCGATCCTTGGGGAGCGAGGTGAGTATGCTTAGCCCGCCCGACATCTTGATCGTGGGCGGCTACGGCGTGGTTGGCCGGCGCATCGCCGCCCAGCTCGCGCCCCGCTTCCCAGGCCGGGTGCTGATCGCAGGTCGGGATGAGCGGCAGGCTGAAGCGTTGTGCCGCGAGCTCGGCCAGGGGACTCGCGTTCGCCGGATGGACGTGGAAGACGCTGCGTCCATCGAACCAGCCCTCGACGGCGTTGGCACGGTCAACGTCCACAAACTCAAGCAACTGCCTCCCGGTTGCCGCGCCAGCAACGAAGCGAATGCATTCATCGGAGGATTTCGGTTGTGGTCGAACGCGGGTGACGCCCACCGACCTGTGAAGAAGAAGTCTGCGTCGCTCGTGAGGGAGAAGCGGCGAACGCTTCTGAACAAAGCAACCGACTGATTTCAACAAATGAAAATTCTGTTATGAAAAAGAAAACAACAATTCAACTTGGGATGATTGGACTGGGCCGTATGGGCTCCAATATGGTGCGACGGTTGATCCAGGGTGGCGTTCAGTGTGTAGTGTTCAACCGCTCGCCGCAGAAGGTGAAGGACCTGGTAAAGGAGAAGGCCCTCGGCGTGTTCTCGCTCGCCGACCTCGTGAAGGAACTCCAGAAGCCGCGAGCGGTTTGGTTGATGGTGCCTGCAGCCATCGTGGACAAGTTCATCGCCGACCTGCTGCCGCGGCTAGAACCCGGCGACATCCTGATTGACGGCGGTAATTCCTGCTACGTGGACGACATCCGGCGCGCGAAGGAACTTGCGCCGAAGAAAATTCATTATTTGGACGTAGGCACGAGCGGCGGTGTTTGGGGATTAAAGCGAGGCTACTGCATGATGATCGGCGGGGAGAAAAGCGTGGTGCGGCATCTTGATCCCATTTTCACGACGCTCGCGCCGGGCAGCGGCGACATTCCACGGATGGCCGGACGCAAGAAGCCCGGCGGCACTGCTGAGAAGGGTTATCTGCATTGCGGCCCGAATGGCGCGGGCCACTTCGTCAAGATGTGCACAACGGCATCGAGTATGGTCTCATGGCGGCCTATGCCGAAGGGCTGGGCGTTTTGCGCAGCGCCAATATCGGAAAGCAACCGAACGACCCCGACGCCGAAACGACGCCCCTGCGCGATCCCGAGCATTATCAATACGACCTCGATCTGGGAGACATTACCGAGGTGTGGCGGCGGGGCAGCGTCATCGCCTCATGGCTGCTGGATCTGACGGCGGAGGCGTTGGCCAAGGATTCCAAGCTCGCGCAATTCGAGGGCCGGGTGTCGGACTCCGGCGAAGGCCGTTGGACGATCAAGGCCGCGATTGACGAAGGTGTGCCGGTGCCGGTGCTCACGACGGCGTTGTATGCGCGATTCGCTTCGCGCGGCGCGGCGGATTTCCAAGGCAAGGTGCTCTCGGCGATGCGCTATGGCTTCGGCGGTCATCTGGAGAAATCCGCGAAATAGGAGCACCCCGACTCGATCCGCCAGGAACGATCAAAATACTTTCTCCCCTCTCTATGTCTCACAGTCACCAAATAATTATGACGACGATCACTCCACGCCAACTCTACGACCGCCTTCAGCAAGGCGAAAAACTCCATTTGCTAGATGTTCGCACTCCCGCAGAATATGAGGCAATCCACGTCCCGGATGTTCATCTCGCGCCACTCGCCGGGCTCGACGCGACCAAGCTCGCGGGCGTGAATGGCTTCGCCAAAGACCAGCCGCTCTACATTCTTTGCCGCACGGGTGATCGCGCCAAACAAGCGGCGCAGAAACTTGAAAAAGGGGGTTACCCGCAATGTCACGTAGTAGAAGGCGGCACGATGGCATGGGCCGGAGCTGGTCTACCGGTCGTTCGCGGCACAGGCAAGGTCATCACACTGGAACGCCAGGTGCGCATCGCCGCCGGGGTCATCGTGCTGACTGGTGTATTGCTCGCATACTTCGTCAACCCGGGATTCATCTGGTTATCCGGCTTCATCGGCGCCGGGCTCCTCTTCGCCGGCATCACGGACTGGTGCGGCATGGGCCTGCTCCTCGCGCAAATGCCATGGAATCGCGGCGGGTCTTTTGATAAATGAGCGAAATAAGGAACAGCACATGAACCTGCCTCAATCCGACGCGCTCGTTTTCTTCGGGGCCACAGGTGACCTCGTCTTCAAGAAAATATTCCCCGCGCTCTATGCAATGGAACGACGCGGTCATCTCAAGGTGCCCGTGATTGGTGTCGCGAGGTCGGACTGGACGATCAAGCAGTTCCAAGCGCGCGCCCGGGCGAGCGTCAACAAACTGGACGGCTTCGACGCGGGGGCCTTTGCGAGATTCCAAAAGCGGCTCCGCTACATCCGCGGCGACTACGCCGCTGCCGCCACCCACGCCGCGCTCCGCAAGGAACTCGGCAAGGCGGCGCACCCGCTGCACTTCCTCGCCATTCCTCCCAGCGTGTTCGAGGGAGTGATCGAGGGACTCGGCCAATCGGGCTGTGCCCGCGGTGCTCGTGTTGTCATCGAAAAACCATTCGGCCGTGACCTCCCGTCTGCGCGGAAGCTCAGCGCGACCCTCCATAAGGTCTTCGACGAGTCGTGCGTCTTCCGCATCGATCATTATCTGGGCAAGGAATCAGTGCAGAACATTCTGGTCTTCCGCTTCGCCAACACGTTCCTCGAACCGTTCTGGAATCGACACTACGTCGAAAGCGTGCAGATCACGATGGCCGAGAAGTTCGGCGTCGAGGGCCGCGGCGGTTTCTACGAGGAGTCGGGCGCCATCCGCGACGTGATCCAGAACCACCTGCTTCAAGTGGTTGGATTCCTCGCGATGGAACCGCCCACGACGACGAACCATCAGTCGATCCGTGCCGAGCAAGTGAAAGTTTTCAGAAAGATGCGCCCGCTCCGCCGGGCCGACATCGTGCGCGGGCAGTTTCGCGGCTATCGCCGGGAGGACGGCGTCGCGCCCGACTCGAAGGTCGAGACCTTCGCCGCCGCCCGGCTCCACATCGATTCTCCGCGCTGGAAGGGTGTGCCGTTTTTTATCCGATCGGGCAAACGTCTCCCCACGACGATGACTGAGGTGCTGGTTATGCTCAAACCGCCCGCCATCGGAAAACTATGCGCAGGCCAGGCGAACTATGTGCGCTTCCGGCTGAGCCCTGACGTGACTATTGCCATCGGCGCGCGAGTGAAGCGCCCCGGCGAGGAATTAATCGGCGATCCCACGGAACTCCAAGTCGTCAATCATCCGCACGGAGTTGAGATGGGGGCCTACGAGCGGCTTTTGGGCGACGCCATGGTAGGGGATGGGACTCTCTTCGCGGGTCAGGCCGGCGTCGAGGCCGCATGGGCCGTCGTTCAACCGATTTTGGGATCGGTGACGCCCGTGCATCTTTACAAACCCGGCACGTGGGGCCCGCCCGAAGCCGAAAAACTAACGACCGGTATCTGTGACTGCGACAGTCCATTTTGGCTGTTTCCTCAGGGCAAAGAAAGGAAATCCAAGCTGAGCGATGCTCAGACCATCCGGAAGTCGTCGCGCAGAGTCGGACGTTTCCAAAAACGCCTATGAAATCAACGTTACCACGCCTCGACCAGCGAGGCTTTACGTGCGCAGCCCTCGGCGTGCTGGTCGGGCTGCTCGCCGCACCGGGTCTGGTATGTGCGCAGACGCCCGATGAGCATGCGAGTCACCATCCCGCGGCCGCCGGAACCGGCGCCATGCCCGCAGCGGGTGGGCGCCCCGCGCCCGCGGGCGGAATGCCCGCAGCCGGCGGTGGGATGATGGAACAGATGGGCGAGATGATGAAGGGCATGGGCAAGCCACCGCCGAAGGAACTGTATCCTTCGCTGATGGCCTTGCCCGAACTGACGCCGGAAAAACGTCAGCAGGTCGAGCAACAGGCAAGCGAGCGCATGCACGCAGGATCAATGCTGATAGGACAGGCGCTCGACACGCTCAATTCCGGCACGCAGTCAGGAGATTATGCCGCGATGCACGAGGCGATGGCTCGTCTGCGCGAAGGCGCGGCGCAGCTCGAAAGCGGAATTGCCGCACGCCGCGCTCTCGCCGAAGGCCGCGCCCCGCGCGAGGTCGCGCTTGCGTGGTTCAAACGCGAAATGAGCCTCGTCTCGCCCATCGGAGAAGCCACCCATGGCGGTCGCGGCCTCTCGCCCTTGCACATGTTCACGATGGCGCTTCTCATCGTCTTCGCGGCCGCGATGCTCGCGATGTATTTCTTCAAAATGCGCCGCGCTGCCGCCCTCTTCGGGCGGATCGAGCCCGGAAAAGGGTCTCCACCACCCGGATCCGCACCGGAACTAGCCGGAGGAAAATCATCCGGCGATGACAAACCGACAGCCGCCGACAAGCCCGCAGCTGGGCTTCCAAAAGTCCCGTGAACCCACAATTGAGGTGATACCACTATGAGCAATCCAACTCAAAAAAATGCCCCGTTTGTGGCAGAAGCCACAGCCCCGCCGCCCGCCGTTTCGGAGGTAACGTCAGCGCCGCCTTTGACTAAAAACTGGCGAGGGCAGCTTTCCGTCGGGAGCATCGTCGTGGAAACTCCGGGCGTGAAAACTTTTCGGCTCCTGCCTTCATCCGGTGAGGGCCTCATGCCTTTCACTTTTGTGCCCGGCCAGTTCCTCAATGTGGCCTTCGGCATTGGTGGCGCGAGGATGAACCGCTCGTATTCCATCTCGTCCTCCCCCACGCAGCGCGAATATCTCGATCTGACCATCAAACGTGAGCCGCGCGGCGCCGTGTCCCGTCACATGGTTGATCTGCTCGAGGTGGGCAACCTGATCGAAGCGGGAGGCCCCGTCGGAAAATTCACCTTTGATGGCACCGAGGCGGAGAACATCGTCCTCATCTCCGCCGGCGTGGGAATCACGCCAATGGTGAGCATCAGTCGCTATCTCACGGAGCGGTCCTGGCCGGGGGACATCTTCTTTATTTATACCTGCCGCACCCCTGCCGATTACATTTTGGGTAGGGAAATGGCCGCGCTCGAACGCAGCAATCCGAAGCTGCACGTCGCTGTCACGATGACGAAAGCGGAAGGGACAGAGTGGAAAGGACCGCGCGGACGCATCACCAAGGAATTTCTCACGAAGACGGTGCCCGAGCTGACCAGCCGCAGAGTCCACATTTGCGGGCCGGCCACGATGATGGACGTGACCAAGGCGCTACTCATCGAGCTAGGCGTGCCGCCGGAGCAGGTGAAGATGGAACTCTTCGGCGCGACCAAGCCTGCCATCGCTCCCGCCGGAACCACGGCCAAACCGAGTGCGCCCGCGACCGGTCCGACGGTCGATTTTACCAAGAACAACAAGTCGGCGAAAATCCACGACGGTCAGACGGTTCTCGAGCTTTCCGAAGAACTAGGCATCGGCATCGAATTCTCCTGCCGCGTCGGCACCTGCGGCGTGTGCAAAGTGAAGATGACTTCGGGGGAGGTAGATCAAGAGGTGCAAGACGCGCTCGATGATAATGACAAGAAAAACGGCATCATTCTGGCCTGTCAGGCGAAGCCAAAAACCGAAGTCACAGTGGAGGCCTAGCGATGAAAAACCACGAACGCTTCATCGTCGTCAGCGTATTCACTGTGCTGGTGTTCGCGTGGCTCGGTTTTCTCCTCCACGTCTCACTGCGCTTTGCGGGCAGCGGCCTCGGGGCGATTTTCGGCATCTCCGGGGCGGTGTTGATGCTCGTCCCGCTGGGTTATGTCTTCGTGAAGCGAATCCCATTTCTCAAGGATCACATAACCAAACTTGTCTCGCTGCAGACATGGCTGTTGATCCACATTTACACCGGCGTTGTGGGAGCGCTGCTCGCGCTCGTCCACACGGGACACAAATACACCAGCCCTGTCGGTATCGCGCTCACGGCGACGATGCTGCTGGTCGTCGTGAGCGGGATTGTCCTGCGCTACCTGACTCCGTTCGTGAACCTCGACATGAAGGACAAGCTCCTGCTCTTGCAGACGGCGAGGGGCGACCTCGATCACGCATGGGGAGTTTTGGAGAAAACTGCCGCTTGGCAGAAAGGACGTGGGCAAGAGTCATCGTTAGCCACAAGCATGGCCGCACTCGGGCTTTCGCCTGCTTCTGATAATTCCGCCGGACAAGTAACCGTTTTGGCTGAAGGCGTAGCGGATCTCGAATATTCGATTCGGACCCACGAGATTCTTAAGTTCTGGTTTTCGGCCACTCTCAAGATCCACATCCTCGTTTCGGTGGCGTTTTATGGGCTGCTCATCGCGCACATCGCTTCCGGAATTTACTTCGGGCTGAGGTGGCTGCCATGAGCAAACTCGTCCTTTCCCTCTTGCTCGTGATCGCCGCCGGCGCGGCGGCGACGCTTTCCGTCCTGCACTTCCCGCGCGCGCAGGCTGTGGCCCGGAGTGCGGTTCGTCCGGGTGAGTTGTCGCAGCCGCACGCATTTCTCGGAAATAACTGTGCCGCTTGCCACACGCCAGTGAAAGGCGTTGAGGCGAAAAACTGCATCGTCTGCCACGCCGATAACAAGTCGTTGCTCCAACGCCAGCCAAGCGCCTTTCACGCGACCTTTGGAGAATGCAGCAGCTGCCATCTCGAACATCAGGGGCGCGTGCCCCGAACGACCGAAATGGATCACAATGCGCTCGCCCAAATCGCAGCACGAAAAATTGCCCGTGAACCCGCGGGTCTCGCCGGGCCAAAGGATGGAACCGACGTGCTGGCCTGGATCCTGAGTCAAGCGCAGAAGCCCGGAGCGAATCCCGCTTACCCGCATCTCACCCCGGCCGAAGCTACGCTTAATTGCGCGGTCTGCCACTCGACGAAGGACCGGCACCGGGAGCTTTTTGGCACCGACTGCGCTTCCTGTCACGGCACGGCAAAATGGACGCTGTCGGAATTTCGCCATCCTTCACCGATCTCGGAATCGTGCGCCCAATGCCATCAAGCTCCGCCCAGCCATTACATGATGCACTTCAAAATGATTTCGATGAAGATCGCTAGTGTGGAAAAGGCGGAGGTGAGTCAATGCTTCCTGTGTCATCAAACGACGTCGTGGAATGACATCAAAGGCGTGGGCTTCTACAAACACCACTGAGTATT
>JANYDX010000248.1 GCA_025363395.1 Verrucomicrobiota bacterium | reverse complement strand
GTGGCGGTTTTGCCCGTGGTGATGTGGAAGACCAAGAGCGAAGGATTTCTCGCGCTCGGAGTCTCCTCTCTGCGCCTGACGAAACTTCCCGGAGGTGCGGTGGCCAGCAGCCTTTGGGCGTGGCTGCTCCACGACGGAATTACTGGAAAAGTCTGGGCGACACTGCTGCCCGCCTTGTTAGTGCTGCCCGCCGGTGGATTGATGCTGTGGCGGGGCGCGACGGTATTTACGCGGGTGTCGACCGCCCTGATGTTGGGGCCGGCGTTGCTCGCGCTCGGATTTGCGAGCTGGCATCTGCGGGGTTGGAGCAATGCGGATGGAATTTTGCTGGTGTTGCTGGTCGCGTGCACTGGAATGCCCGGGCCGGCCCGGTTCGCCCGATTTGCCTGGACTGTTTTCGTCGGCGCAATGGTTGCGTTCGGGGTGGTCCAGTTGGTGCCGGAGGGCGGATCAGGGAAAGAGACCCAGCTGACCCAGGCCGAACTCGTCGGGTTGATCGAACGCGATCTCGCCCGGTGGCTGTCGAAACACGCGGGTCCGGGTGGCGCGGTGGTGCTGGCTCCGCCCAAAGAGACCACCACGCTGTTTTACTATGGAGGAATGCGCGGACTGGGAACCTTGGCGTGGGAAAACGTGGACGGGATCGGAGCGGCCATCCGCATTGTCAGTGCGTCCACGCCCGAGGAGGCCAAGGAATTGATCAGCCGCCGCAGCGTCACCCACCTCGTCATTCCCTCGTGGGATTCCTATCTCGACGAGTATGCGCGCATCGGGATGGGGCAGGTCGAAGGGACTTTTCTCAGCCAGCTCCATAATTGGAAGACGCCGCTCTGGCTCCGCCCGGTGGCTTATCAACTGCCCACGATCACCGGCTTTGAAAACCAGTCGGTCAAGATCCTCGAGGTGGTCGAAGATCAGGATGACGCGGTCGTCTTGGGTCGAATCGCGGAATATTTTGTGGAGATGGGACAATGGGATTTGGCGGGGTCGGTGGGGCAGGCACTGCGGCGTTTCCCCGGGGATCTCGGAGCGTTGGTCGCCCGGGCACAGGTGGAGCTGGCGCGGGGCGATACCGCCGCGTTCGCCAAGACCGTGGAACTAGTGCGCGCCCGTTTGACGGGTAAAGGTGACCGCGCTCTTTTATGGGATCGGCGGGCCAGTCTCGCGGTCGTTCTGGCCCGGGCGAAGTTGAACGATCTGGCGCGTGTGCAGGTGGAACGCTGCTTGGCGGAGGCGGATGAAGCGAGTTTGCGCCTGCTGACTACGGGTGCGCTTTACCGGCTGCAAGTGTTGGCCAAAGCCTACGGACTGGCGATTACCGATCCGCACCTTCGGGAACTTGCGCGCGATCTGCTGCCCGATGATTTGCGCAGCCGTCTCTGATGCGCGCCCCCCGGGAGGCACCCGCGGTTGGGGGACGCGAGTTGCGCTGGACGCGGGCCCGACACTTCATACGTTGTTTCCATTCACCCGACCGGCGCCTGTTGCCCGTCATCAACCCCTTCCCGGCCACGCCCATGATCAATCGATTCCAGTCCGCTTTGCTATTCTCGGTTTTCAGTCTGAGTGCCGTGGCGGGGCGGCCCGCGACGCAGCTCGCGGAAGAATCCTCGGCCTACGTTCGGGCGCAGGCGGACAGTGCCGTAAACTGGCTGCCTTGGGGTGAAGCGGCTTTTGCCCGCGCGAAGAAGGAACAGAAACCGGTCTACCTCTTCATTGGCTCGTCCTCGAGCGAGTTGAGCCGGGCCATGGGCCGCCAGACTTTTTCCAATGCCGAAACGGCAACGCTGCTCAACGAAACTTTTGTCTGCGTGTTGGTGGACCGCGAAGAGCACCCCGAACTGGTCTCCCTCTATCAGACTTACCTGAGCGAGGTGAAACAACTCACCGGCCAGCCGCTGAACCTCTGGCTCACGCCTGAACTTCTGCCATACGAGGGCGCCGCGTACCTCCCGCCCACCGAGGAATGGGGCAAATCGAGCTTTATCAAGATTGCACAACAGGCCAAAGCCGCCTGGACCTCCGACGCCGCAGGTTGTCGCGCGCGCGCCGGCGAGGCCGTGACCCAGCTCACGACTGCCGCCAAGCTCGCTGCCCCTGCGCCAGCTTCGCCGGAAAAAATAAAAACGAAGCTGACGGCCGCCGCCGACGCGTGGCGCGCCCAGTTTGATGCCGCTAACGGCGGCTTCACTGAAGCCCCGAAAGCGCTTGAGCCGGAGCTGCTGCGTTTTCTGCTGCGCCAGTCTCCGGCGGATCGCGACGCGGCTCTTTTTACCTTGCGGGCGATTGCCACCAGCGCGTTGCGCGACCCACTGGATGGAGGTTTTTTCCGGTACGCCACCGATGTGAAATGGCACCTGCCTTACGCCCAGAAAAATCTGGGCGACCAGGCCCGGACCGTGCTCGCCTTTCTCGATGCTGCGCAGGGTGACGAGGCGAAAAATTTTGCACCCTCCGCTCGTGGTGCACTTGACTACGTGCTCGCGCGCCTTGCCCGTCCTGATGGCACCTTTGATGCCGCCGAAGACGCAACCGGCGAGGAATTCGCCGGCTACTACGCGTGGACGGAAGCGGAAATTGACGCTGCGCTGGGCGCGGATGCCGCGGCCTTCAAGCGTGCGCATGGCGTGGAAACCGCGGGAAATATTTCAGCCGATGACGACCTCGCCGGAAAATTGAAGGGCAAGAATCTGTTGCGTTCCACGCTGGTGGCTGACGCCGGTGATACGTCACTGACGGCGCGTCTTGTGGCGGTGCGGGCGGGCCGTGCCGAGCCATTGCGCGATCAAAGTGCGACGGCGGGCGCCCACGGTCTGTTGCTGGCTGCCCTTGCTCGCGCGGGGGAACAGCTCAATGAGCCCCGGTATCTCAAGGCGGCGGCAAATCTCCTCGATGCAGTGAAGAAGAATTTTTTCCTTTCGTCCGAAGGTGATCTCCGGCGGGTGCGCAGTTCAACCGTGCCGGCCGCCCCGGTGGACTACGCTGCGCTGGCCTTTGGTTGCCGTGAATTGGCGCGCGCCGCTCATCGTCCAGACGCCGGTGAACTCGCCACTCGCTTGCTTACTTTGGCGGGCAACCGGTTTCTCACCGGAGGTGGTGGCCGGTATTATGTCACTGCCGCTACATTGCCCGCGGGGATTTTTGTCCGCCCACTCGCCGTGGGTGACGTTCCCTCCGCTGAATCACTCGCCATTCAAGCCGGGGCCACCCCGGAGCAAATCAAAGCGATCTCCGCGGCGTTGCTGGCTTCGCTAGACGAAGGCAGCGCCACCCCATCGGGCGACTTGCTCCTGGCGCTGGCCCTGGTCCCCTGACCCGAGGCTGGCCTGTGAAAATATCGCGTTGTCTGGTTGGTGTTTTGAGCGGGCTGCTCTTTTCAATCCCGGTGGCGCGGGCGGTTGAAACGCCGAAGCTTTGCACGCCCGGCGCCTCGGCGGAGGCGGTTGAACTTGCCGGATTTCTGCGCGATATTTCCGGCCAGCACACGCTTTCCGGCCAGCATAACGTGCCGTTGCTGGGTTCCACGCGGCTGGCGGGTGCGTATAAAATGACGGGCCGCTACCCTGCGGTGTTCAGTCAGGATTTTGGCTTCAGCGAGCCGGGAACTTGGGACGGGATCAATTACCGCCAGCAAATTGTCGATGAAGCGATCCGCCGCCACGAGGAAGGATTTATCATCAACCTGATGTGGCACGCCGTGCGGCCCACCGAGGACGAACCCGTGACCTTTGAGCAATCGGTCCAGGGCAAGTTGACGGACGAGCAGTGGCAGGAACTCATCACGTCTGGCACCGGGCTCAATGAACGCTGGAAGTCGGAGGTCGATGTGATCGCATTTTTCCTCAAGCAACTTCGCGCTGCCCGTGTGCCGGTGTTGTGGCGGCCCTATCATGAAATGAATGGCGACTGGTTCTGGTGGGGCGGTCGCCCCGGCGAAAACGGTTTCAAAAAACTTTACCGTATGCTGTATGATCGGCTCGTCCACTTTCACCACCTCGACAATTTGATCTGGGTTTTCGGTGGCAACGAGATCCGCGCCAAGGTGGGGCCGTACGCGGATTTCTTCCCGGGCCACGAGGTCGTGGACGTGCTCGCGACCGACATTTATTCCAGCAACTTTCAGGGCCACGATTATGAGGACTTGCTCGCCTTGGCGGAGGGCAAACCTATCGCGCTCGCGGAGGTGGGGCCGCTGCCGACACTGGAAATTCTGAAAAAACAGCCGCGCTGGGCGTGGTTTACCGTCTGGGGCGACTTGGGTGGAGTGCGGACCGACCGTGCGACGCTCACCGCATTGCTTGGCAGCGAATCGGTGATGACCTGGGAAAAACTTCCCTGGGTGAAAATCAAGAAACCAACCATTCACTATCCGGTGATCAAATAACCGATCAACCTATCCTGCCCAAGTCCCCGAGTTTTCCCCCGCCCGCAGGGTCCGCCTCCCCAGAATGAATCCAATTCCATTTATGAACCAAAAAATGCTTCGCCGTCTGCCCGCGATGACTGCGGGTCTGCTGGCGTTGGCGACAAGTGCAGTTGCCTCCGCCCCGGTCAGCGGCTCGACTCTCCCAGTGCCCGCGAACAACGCTGCCATTATCTATGAAGGACGATCGGACTCCACGGCCACTGGTGCGGTGCGGATCGGTTTTCCGGGTGTTACCGTGCATCTGCGTTTTCGAGGCACTGCGCTGACCATGCGGGCCAGCGCCTCGGACGATGATTTGTATTTCGATGTCAGTGTCGATGGCGCGGCCCCCACTTTGCTTCGGCTGCAGAAGGGCGAGAGCAATTATCCTGTCGTGCAGGCTGAAAGTCCGGGGGAACACACGGTCAGTCTCACGCGCCGCAATGAAAGCTGGCAGGGAACCTGTACCATTTTCGATTTTGCGCCGGGTGCGGGAGCAGAGTTGCTGTCCGCGCCGGAATTGCCGAAACGGAAGCTGATGCTCATTGGTGATTCCGTCACCTCCGGCGAATTGACCGCTTATGAGACCGGGCGGGACACGCGTGCGAAGATAAACTCCAACGCCCGGCTATCCTATGGCATGATCCTGGCGCGCCAGCTAGGGGCGCAGTGTCATGTGGTCAGTTACGGCGGGCGCGGCATCATCCGTGACTGGCAGGGCATTCGCGATACGCGCAATGCGCCGCAATTTTATGAACTGGCGTTGCCTGACGATCCGGCCGTGCGTTGGGATCACCGGCGTTATGTGCCGGACGCGATCGGAATTCAGCTGGGGACCAATGACTTTAGCCAGGGCATTCCCGATCAGAACGAATTCGTCAACGCGTACGTGCAGTTCCTCGAGAAAATCCGCCGTGATGCACCGGAGGCGCTGATTTTTCTGATGGAATCGCCGATGCTGGCGGACGACCCCGTGCGCGGTCCGCGCCGGGCCGCCTTGCATTCCTACTTGGAACAGATCGTCGCGCGGGTGGGCAGCGCGAAGGTCGTCATCGCGCCGCTCGACCATTATCCCGGCGTTCCCGGCAACACCCATCCCACCGGTGCGGAACATGCCGCAATGGCGGCGGCGCTCGCTCCGCTTGTCCGCGCCGCCTTGGGCTGGTGAGATCGGGTGCGGTGTTTTCCATACTGTCAGATAAGGAAACGGTGTCTGTTGCCGAAGTAGCGCGTAAGGTGTTCCGGCTTGCCCGGCAAAGCTGGGCAGCGTGATTCCAGATGGCTTCATCCCTGCATTCCCGTCGGCAAATGCTGGCGCTCACCAGCAAGTTCACCGTTGCGACCGCGCTCGGCCTGGCATCTTTTGCGGGGAGACTGTCGGCGCAGGGAAGGCGTTCTCGGGAATTCAATGTCCGCGATTACGGTGCGGTGGGTGATGGAGTGACCCTCGACAGCCCCGCGATCCAGCGAGCGATCAATGAGGCCGCAGCAGCTGGAGCCGGAGCGCGCGTAATTGTGCCCGGCGGGCGGAAATATTTGGTCGGGGCAATCCGACTCAAGGGGGCCATTGATTTCCACCTCGCGGATGATGCCGAGCTCTTCGTCAGTACCCGGCAGGAGGATTTTGGCGGAGCCGCCGCGGCACTCACGGCGGAGGATGTCCAGGGCCTGAGCATCACCGGATCCGGCCGCATCAATGGGCGGTCGCGCGAATTCATGACCCGTTACGATCCAGCGGAAGAGTGGTGGCTTCCGGCGGCATTCCGGCCACGGCTCGCACTCCTCACCGGGTGCAAGGACCTGGTGGTGCGCGATGTGACTTTCCAGCAGGCGCCGAGCTGGACTCTGCATTTGTTGGGTTGCGATCGCGTGCAGGTGGATGCGGTGAAAATTAAGAACCAGCTGGATGTGCCCAATTGCGACGGCATCGATCCGGACCATTGCCGGAATGTGGAGATCAGCAATTGCCACATTGTTTGCGGGGATGATGCGATCGTCGTCAAGGCCTCGCGCCGCGGCGAAGCCTTTGGCGGAAGCTCCAATATCTCCGTGCGGGATTGTGTGTTGGAAACCCAGGACTCGGGCGTGAAGATCGGCACGGAGACGACGCGGGATATTCAGAGGATTCGTTTCGAACGTTGTGAAATCCGAAGCAGCAGCCGGGCGTGCACGATCCAATTGCGCGATGAAGGCAATGTGCGCGATGTGCTGTTTCGGGATATTACCTTCAACTCGCGGTATCATTCCGCGCCGTGGTGGGGTCGGGGCGAGGCGATTTCACTTACGGCCCTGCCGCGCCAACCGGGAACGGCACTTGGGAAAATCTCCGGTGTGCGCATCGAAAATGTTTCGGGACGGGCGGAGAACAGCCTGCGGATCAGCGGCTGTGCGGAAAGCCGGATCAGTGAAGTGGCTCTCGAAAACGTCGATCTCACGCTTGATCGTTGGACTGCTTATCCGGGTGGATTCTGGGACAATCGTCCGACCGCAGCCTATCCCGGCATCGAGGCGCATCGCACTCCCGGCATTCACGTGCGTTTTGCCAACAAGATTTCACTGCAACGCTGCCGGATTGGTTGGGGGGAAAATCGCCCGGACTATTTTTCCCACGCACTGGAAGCGCATGATGTGTCCGGGCTGGTTTACCCGGATTTCATTGGCGCAGCCGCCCATCCGGAACGCGATCCGGCAATTTCGGTGCGTCCGTGAATCGCATCTTTATTCCCTGCTGGTTTACGCGGAGACCGCTCGCGTTAGTCTGAATGTAGGAGCCTGTTCACAGGCGATTCAGCGCTTGGTCTGTGGGTGGGCGTTCCGAATCGCCTGCAAGCAGGCTCCTACAAAAAAACGAAAGAAAACAGGAGCATGATGGGATTGATCAATAGTTCGGAGCGCGCCGCGGGCGGGTAACTTGAAACGGGGATCAGGGTTCGAATTCAATTGAGTCTGCTTCACGTGTATCGCGGTTTTCGCCCCGACCGGCGAGCTGGCCTATCGCGCGCAGGAGTCCGGCGACCAGCTGGAGGGTGAACGAACTGCTCCGACCCTAGCGGCTCCCGGAAAAAATGTCGTCACGCTCACGTAAGACTTTGCCAGGAATTGCACCGCGAATTGTCAGGAAATCGCGATCGGTCGCGGGAAATTCTGCGGATGGAAAGCGGGCCGCGGATGCGACCAAAGCAAAGCAGGCCCGGTCGTGAGACGGGCCTGCACAGTCTGGATTTTTGAAACCCCGCCGGTTACCGTTGGGAGTTTTTCCCGCCGCTGTCCGTTGACTCGATTTTCATTCTCCGAGCCTCGGAGTTGGCGGAAACTTCGGGGACATACATGGCGGTGGCTTGCACGGGCAAGGCCCGGAAGTCGCCGACCGTCACTGCCCGCAGGCCAAATTTAATTTCCCAGGTGCCGGCCGCGAGGCGATCGAGAAAAAACACGCTTTTGTCGTCACGTTCCTCGCGGTAAACCGGCCGGGCGGGCTCCTTCTCAGCGGGCACTGAAGACCCGGGTGCCGAGGCTTCTCCGGTGCGCTGGATTCGCGCGTCCCAGCCACTCAGCGGATTGAGTGGCTCGCAGCCGGCGGGCTTGGGCACTGCGACCATCACGTATTCAAGATCGTTTGGCACAGTGAGGATGATGTGGGCGGACACTTCCTCGCCAACCATGGCACTCCCACCACTGGGCAGTGGCTCGGGGACGATTCGCAATGTGCCCACGAGCGTCGGCTGCGCGGCGTTTCGCACAAAGCTGCGCGCCACGCCGATCAAATTCGCAACCGGGTTTACGTCGTCGCTGCGGGCCCAGGCCGAGCCCAAGACCACGGCATACACGGGCCCGCGGCCACCGGTGCGGCGCAGCTCAACTGTATTCCCGCCTGCTCGCAGCATGGCCGCGGGCAGCGACAAGGCCAGCGGACCTTCGAGCAATGACTCGCGCGTGAGCTTCACGCGCTGCACGGTCGCGCCGTTCACCAAGACCTCGATTTCGCTCTCGCCCTTGAGCTCGTTGCGTTGCTGCACATACCGGTTCAGCGCGAGCACCGTGAACGCCGTGTCGCGCGTGCTCGCCCAATGCGAGCTGCGACGGTTGAGCAACAGCCAGTTGACCGCTGGCTCGATCAGCGGGTGCTTGGGTTCGAGCTCCAGCAAGGCAAACACGGTGAGAGCGGTTGTTTCAACGGTGCTGTCCATCGCCCGCCAGTAACCGCCGGTGGCGCCCCAGTGTACGGTATCACCACGGTCTGAACCGGACACGCGCAGCGCGCCATTTTCCAGATTCCGCAACAGGATGTCACGCTGACCGGAGGTGCCAAAGGTACTGACTGCAAGCGTCAGGCAGGCCCGGCCCGAGGGCGAAATCTTGTCGCGATTTTCATAGGCTCGGGCGAACACTTCGCCCAGTGCCTTGTAGTGGCCCGATTTTTTGATGCCGGGATGCCGGGCCAGGGTTGCGAGCGCAAAAGCGCGCACGTCGCTTTGATCGGTGGTCTCGATCATCGAACTGATCAACGCGTCGGTGGATTTTTCCAGCAAGTTGTCCGGCAGCTCCAGTCCGGCGGTCTTAGCCAGATCCAGGCCCCAAACGACGTAAGCGGTCATCCAGAGATCGGTCTGAGCCGCACCCGGCCACCAGCCAAAACCGCCCTTGTAATGTTGCGCCTCGTCGAGGCGGGTCAGGCTGAGTTTCACCACTTCGTCGAGCCGGCCGAGCCCGGCGGTCTTTTGTCGGCGAGTGGCATCCGGTGCGGTTTCCCGGGCGAGGATTCGCTTTTCCACTTCGTCCGCGTTGAGGCCCAAGTCGACCAGAGTCTTGCGTACGATTACCGCGGGCAGAAAGCGGTTCATCGTCTGTTCGACACAGCCGTACGGGTAATCGACGAGATACGGCAGTGCATCGAGCATGGTCGCGGCGTAGCTCGGCGAAAGTTCGAGGGTGACCTTGGTCCGCTCGCGATCAAGCGTTTCGGGCAGCAGCAGACTCAGTACGCAATTTTTCCCCTCCTCCGCGAGTCGGCCGGTCGCGGCCGTTTGCTGCTGGATGCCATCCTCCATGATTGGCAGGGGAAGAATCATGGCGTCGCCTTCTGCGCCAGCCCGCGCGAGGAGGCCAAGCTCGGCCTTGCCCGCTTGGGGCGCGTGGATGGTCCAGGCGGCGCGCGCTTCGGCTTGCTTTGGCACTACAAGGCCGGTTTGGGCGGCCTGCGCGGGATCGATGCCGATGACGCCGCTTGCCTTCAATTGAACGTCGGCGATCAAGTCGTGGTCCACGCGATTGACGAGCGCCGCCGATGCAACCGCGGTGTCACCGGCCACCAAAAATCTTGGCAACTGGAGCCTGGCTTGCAGCGGCAGCGAAGTTTGTGTCAACGTGCCGGCCCCGCCGAAGGTGTTGCCGTCTTCGCCGACGGCGTACGCGTCGATCCGCCATTGCGTGAGGTTGTCCGGATATTTGAATTTCACCCGGGCCCGGCCGTTTTTGTCCGTGATAATTTCCGGGTCCCAGTGCGCGGTGGAACTGAAGTGGCGGCGAATTTCGATGGGCTTCGCCGGCGCTCCGCCGGAATGACCGGACAGGCCGGCGACCTCCGTCTTAGGCGTGTAAACCAAAAGATCGGCGCTGTTGCCGGTGCCGGTGTCCTGGAGAAATTGCCTCGTCACGACGGAAATGCTCGATCCGACATCCTTCAATTCCGTCCTCACTCGCGTGCCCGCCAGAGTACTCGTGGCGTAATAGCCAACATCGTCTGAAGCTTCCACCATGAACGGTGAAAGGAGGATGGTCTCCTCGTCAGAATATCCGCCCATCGTGTTCAGCAGAATTCCCGGGCGAGGATCCCGGATCCGCTCAAGCGTGATTGAGCTGATCCGCCCAAAATTCAAAGTCTCAGCCGAGGTGGTCCGGTTCGTCTCACAAAAAACAGGGCTCACCTTTTCCTGCTTTGGACCCGCCAGCTGAACCACCGCGTCGTCCGCCACGGCCAAAGCCAGTTCCGCCCGCTTGGGCCGGCCCAGATGATCTTTCGTCGTGAACTCGAGTTCAGCCTCGGCCCCGGGCCGCTGCACGCGGTCAACCGGTGCAATCGTGACGTTCAGATCCAGTGAACTGTGATCGACCTTGAATGGATGCATGCACGATTGCCCGCTCCCATCCGGGAAAACATAACTGAGGCGCGCCAGTCCGACGCCCATGAACCCCGGCGGATGATCAATGTTACAATGCGCTACCCGCCCATGCAGCTCGACCGGATTGGTGACAGTCGTTTCCTCTCCGGAAATGGTCAGCCAGGCTTGGGTTGCCTCTTCCGGTACCACGCACACGACATCAAAGGCCTTGTCCGATTCGATGTGCGCGGGGAAAATCACCGCTTCGTTTTCCGGAGTCAGCTGTAATGGGGACAACCGCTCATCGATGGCCACAGCTGAGAACGGGGCCCATCGTTCAGTCCCCATGCCCTCGAACGGAGAGTATCCAGATGTTCCCTCGGACTGGTCCTTGTCCAGAGGGAGGGGCTCGCCGTCCAGGAGCAGCTTCACTTGAAAGAGGCCGGCGTGGGGCAGGACAAATGCGGCGTTCACCCGACCATCGGCGCCGGTGCGGATGGGCTTCACTGCCAAGGCGATCTCGTGATAGCCCGTGTGCAGATTTTTCCAGCCCGGCAGATATCGATTGACCGGACGCCAGCCGCTGAACTTGGGATTCCGTTCGAGAATTTCCTTTCGACCGACCTCGCGGTATTCCGCACCGTTGAGGATTTGGCCCTATGGCCCAAGCCAGGTTTCGAGCCATTGCCTTTCGACCAATTGGGCCACGCCCTCGAAGTGTGCGGGCGCTCCGGTGCCATCGCGCACCACGGCCTCGAACAAAATTTCCTCTCCCGGCCGGGCCAGCCGCGGTTTGATCCAGCCCGCGGGATCGATCAATAAACCCAGCCCGGAAATCGTGAATTGCCGCGAGGCATGCGCCGGCCGTGCCCCCTCCGGTAAGACTGCGGCCTCACACTCAAGGGAAATATTCCCCGCCGAAATCTCGGCGGGAATTTGCAGTCGAAATTCCGCGAAGCCCGAAACACTTGTGGTGCTTTTCAGCGGATTCGCGGAGACGGTTTTACGCCAGGCCTGAAAGGCCTCGATTTCTTCGTTGCGATAGTCCGAGGGGGAGGCCGCGAAGTGGCATTCCACCGGCGCGTTGACCACGGGACCGCCGGAGAAATACGCGACGTTGACCCGCACCACGATTTCCCGACCGGGGTGCAAGGAGGCGCCGCCGCTTGCCAGCTCGATCTTTGCGACCACCGCCGGAGGAACAAAGTTATCCACTTGAAACAGGCCGTGCTCGACGGCCACCTCAGTCGGTTCTTTGTCGTCGGCTCGAGTGAGAATCAGGTGCGCGCGGCCCGGCCGGGCGGTCTCCGGAATTTGAATTTCACCATGTGCCGTCCCGAAGGCATTCAGGGTTAGCGTGGATTCCTTTAGCAGAGGCTCGTCATCGAGAATAATAGATAAGCGCAGGGGCCGATCGTTCGTGGGCACGACAAAGCGACCGTTGCCCCTTTCCCGGACGATGATCTTCCAGTGAACCGTTTCACCGGGCCGATACAGCGGGCGGTCCAGAAAAACGTCGGCAGAAATATCTTCGCGGGTGTCATTCCCGGCATTGCTCCGGAACCAGAGCGGTTGCCCGCCGATCAACCCCACCAGCTTGAAATCACTCGCGGAAATTTGAGGCAGGGCAATCCGGCCTTCCTGATCAGTCGTGCCATGCCATGAGGCATTTCGTTTTTGTCGAGCGGAAGTGGCGATGCCCTTGGCGGCGCTTCCCGTCACGGGTCGGCCGTCAGTCATCGAGTACACCAGCAGTTCGCCGCCTCCATTGCTCCGGGTGACAGATAGCCCGCGGATACCCGACACGATAAAGGGATGATACTGGATAATTTCTCCACTGCTGACCGGCTGCTCACCTCGGGCGGTCAGGGAATAGAATCCGGGTTTGAGGGACGATCCCAGCTCGACCAGCTCGCTTTGCCAGACGCGTTGCGCGGATTGGGGGAAATCAATTGTCCATTCGCGGATCACCGTTCCCTCGCGAGGATTGGGGAGAGTGGCATAGGTCGCCGATTCCGGGGACCAGTCGGCGGGGTCCAGCAGTTTAAGGGAAAGGGAGAGTCGGCCGAAGCCGGCCGTGGCGTAAGCGAATCCCACTGGTGCGGCGGGCAAAAATTGCGTGTCCATCACCAAATTAAGCCGGGGCTCCCCCTGCTCCTTCTCCAACTGACTCAGCTCCTGATCGAACTGGTGGTTCTGGTCGGTTTTTTCCTCCTGCGCGAACGCGGCGTGGATTTCCTTAATCCCAGCCAGCAAGGCGGGGATATTCGCTGGCGTGCCCGGAGCCGCATCGGGCGACCAGCCCATTCGGGCCCGCCAGATAAAATCCTCCGCCCGGACGACCGTCTCCCAGCGTGTTCCGTGGGCGAGCGTCCGCACTGCGGCCCAGCGCTCGGCACGGGCCTTGAGCCGGTCCGGGAGTTCCGTCGCCTTGATTTCCTCGGTCTGCATGAAATGCGCGGCCTGCCAGGCGCACCAGGCGCGATCCTCGATTGAGGCGCCGACCCTGCTGCCGTTCGCGAGATGCGGCACCAACGGCAAAATAGTTTTATTGTTTTGATTTCTGGCTGCCGGACGCGCCAGGGTTTTTTGCAGGAAAGCCACATAGCCCTGAGCCGCCTCTTCAGACGGAGGTTGGCTTGCGAGATAATCGGCGATTTCCGCCCGGTCTCTCCAGTGATCAGGAATCTGCATCACTTCCCTCAAGTCCGCCCGGCTGCTTTGCAGCTCCATCCAGAAATGATCACGGGGAATTCCGGTGGTGTAGGGTTGGGCCAATGCGTCGTAAGTCGCGAGGTGGAGCTTCAGCCAATTCTCCCGTTGCGCCCAGCCTGGCTGGCCCTCCGAGCGCCACGTGGCGTCCGCGAGCCAGAACTCACACCAGCGGTGATGATCGGCATCGGGGGCCAGCGGGAGCGCCGCCGCGTAGACCTCGCGGGCGAGGGCCCAGGAATTTTCCTTGGCGAGGGCCCGGGCTTTGGTGAGCTGCTGCTCATAGCCGCTATCTGCACCGGGCAGACAGACGGGAGAGAACAGCCACCCGCCCAGCAGCAGGCTGATCAGGAGGCGGGCGAATGGGCGTGGGTGGAGGCAATGGCGGCAGCGGATAGCTTGCATGGGGGGAATATTTTAAACTGAACCAAGGATGAACTGAACCAAGGGTGGCGGTTACGGCATTTAGGTTTTTGCTGGACAGAGCGGACCGCGAATTGCATGCCCCGGCTCGGTTTTTGTCGGCTCACTTCCGGTCGGAAATCCTGGCGGTCAACTCGCGGACCGAGCGAATGGTGAAGGTGTAGTCGATCCACATTTCGATTTCGTTCTCCGAGCAGCCGCGCAGCTGGATCGGGCCGGAGAGGCCGTTGACCAGTACCTCGAAGTCCGAACCGAGGCCCTTCTTCACCGTCTCAAGATCCTCAAAAATTTTCGTCAGCAACTCCTTTCGGTATTCGTTTGGCCGGCGGAGGAAGAGCGCGACCGGGCCGTCGATCACTTTCGTGCCGCCGCTCAGGGTGGCGGCGGATACGAGACTCCGGACCTGTTTCACGCGCTCGTAGAGACGCATCTCGGGATTCAACTCGGCAAACACGGCGAAGTTCGCGAAGGAGGTCACGGCTTCACCCTTGCCGATGATGGAGCGCTGCCGGTTGCCGCTGGCGAGCTGAACCTCGCGGTTTTCAAATCGCAGTCCGGGGATTGCCCGGATCGCTTTCGCCACGAGGTCGGCCGAATCGGTGAGCTGCTGATTTCGGAGATCCTGCTTGTCGGCGGAATTCGAAAGGGCGAACTCGATCACCACCGCCTCTGCGGAACGGATCATTGTGATCGGGCTGCCGGGTGCACCACCGCCATTGCTGGAGTGGAAATTGGGCTGGGGGATGGGAGTAGAACGGTTCCACACATAACCGCGGTCTTCGCTGGAGGTGACTTGGAATGGAGACAGGACAATGGTTTCTTCCGCCGATTCCTCCTTGGCGGAGCTTTGCTGCCCGAAGAGCTGGCCCGGGGAGAAAGCGGAGTATAGCAGAGGGAGGGCGAGGAGCCGCAGAGCGCCATGACGGATCTGGGCGGAAACACTGATGGAGCGGAGGAAGGGAGCGGGAGCATTCATGATTGGAAGGGATGAGGGTTAATGAAACAGAGCATCGAACGGTACCCAGCATACCCGCCCCGCTTAGGAATGTCGTCACGCCCACGTAAGACTTTGTCAGGAATTCGTCATGACAAAGTCAGGTGCGGTAGTTCAGTCAGTCACCGGCACAAGAATCGGCGGAAACATTTAGTCAGTGACTGTCGGTTTGTCGCCGATCTCGATCGCGCCAATTTCCAAGGTGTCTTCGGTTTCCTTCAACCGCACGGTCAGAAGTTGCTCCTTCTGGGCCCGCGTGCCGAAACCGGTGATCAGGCGAACCTGTGCGGTGACAGGTCCGAGCGCGGTCTGCCGGCGGTCGCCAAAGTAGTTTATTTTGACGGTGTATTTGCCCGGTTTCGGATTGCGCAGCAAAAATTCTTCCGGTCCGTAGCCGCCGGTGAAATCGTCCGACATGCGGCCACCCTGGTAGGTGCGCGGGTGGCTGTAGATGGCTTGCTCGCCATTGGGATCGCTCACCCAGAGGTCGATGTCACAGTTGTCGGCGTCCCACGTGAGGATCACCCGCAGGCCGACGGGAAGGTTCAGTTGGAGGCGGGGATCGATCCGCGCGAGATCGAGTTTTTCACCGCACGTCGCGATGATCGCGTTCAACTCACCGAGGGCAATCAGCTCGATGTCCGGGAAACGGTCGGCCCAAGGCTGGGCGACGATTTCCCACAGCAGATCGATGGCGCGTTGATTTTGTTTCAACGTCGCGCAGACCAGCGCCAGGTCGCGCCGGCTCTGCGGTTCTTCCGGACGGAGAACCAGCACACGCTCGAACAGCGGCAGGGCGAGTCCGGTCTGCCCGGCCTGAACGAGCCGGTGAGCCAGCACGCGGAGCAGGGCCGGATCGTCGAGCTGGAGTTCCGCGAGATTCGAGAGAATGCGAAAAGCAGTGACGTCATCTTTCGCCTCGAAGAAAAAATTGGCCACATCCAGGAAAAATCCCGGCTGACGCGCATGAGCGGACCGCTCCTCGAGATAGATCGAATACCGCTCGCCGGGCTCGGCGCGATGCAAACGGTCCAGGTATCCGGCTTTTTCTTCCCACCGTTGCAGCGAGATGCTGGCGGAACCGGCTGCTTCATTGGCCTTGTGCCCAAAATTACCGGCTGCCCCGGCTACCTCGCTGCTTTTTGTGTATTCGAGCAACTGATTGCTGTTTGTTCCTGCTGTGTCGCTCAGGAATTGGGAAGTGACGACGCTGACCGACGACGCGATATCCGGCATGTCCATTCTGATTCGGGTACCTGCGAGTGTGTTCTGGGCAGTATAACCGCGCTCTTCCGTTGCCTCGACCACGAAGGGGCTTAGCACGATGGTCTCATCCTCGAGCGGAGCTACTGCTGGCGCAGGCTGGCGGACAGGCGCTGGTTCTTGCAAAGCCGGAATACTGCTCGCAACGCTCGGCGCACTGGCGGCCAACGTCGGATGCGACGCGGCTGCGGTGACTTCGGCTGGTTTCTTTTCGTCGCGAACTTTTGGTACCTCACCCTTGGCGAATTTCGTTTTCCACCATTCGGATTTCTCGTTAAAAGAATCCACGATCCCGTCGAGGTGGGTGTTGCGCTCCTTTTGGCGGGTTTCGATGGTGATTCGACGGCTGGCTTCCCATGCGGCGCGAAGCTCCTCGGGCGGCGCGATGTCGTAGCGTACATAATCCTGTAGGGTTTCGAGGACGATCAGTGATGAGTCCGCCGTCACAATTCCGAACTCCTGGCTAGTCCGCCCGATGTCCTCGCGATTTGCCGCGGGCTCCGTCGACAGCTTCGCGATCTTTGCCCCGGCCCACGCGCGGGCGGCGAGTCGGCTGGGATTTTCGCCGGAGTGCAATGACAGCGTCACCTCGTGGGCGTCCGAGGCGTTGTGCCCGAGTTTCAAGCGGATCGTCGCGGAGGGTGCATTTAAGATCCCCGTGACGATCAGGGTGCCTTCGCGCACCGGCGTGTTGGGCTCCGGGTAAATTTGCGCGACTTGCTCGGGATTGTGGTCGAGTCGAAGAACGCGCAAGGAATCGTTCCGCAAAAGGCGGGCGGCGTCGGCGGGTGCGGTGTCGAGCAGATTGACGAATTCACCGGCCTGGCGCTGCGCCAGTCCGCGCAAGAAAGCGGGATTGCTTCGCGCGCTGGTTAGGACCGTATGCACTGGCGCGTGCAAGGGCAGCGTCGTGGTTGTCTGGCTGACGCCGTAATTCACGAGCCCATCGGAAAACAGCAGCCATTCGCCGACCGCCGCGTCATCCGTCAAACCGTCGAAGCTCGTCGCGCCATCGTAAACAATGCCTTCCAGTTCGCTGCGGAGTTTGGACCAGTCACTGTGCTTAATCGTAAAGCCAATTGGTGCTGCAGTCCGGTCGCGGAAGGCAATCAGCCGCACCTCCACGTCAGGCACCGCGGTGAACCACGCATCGAGGAGCGCGAACTCCCGGATGTGGTCGCGTTCGCGCCCCGAACCCGAGGCGTCCCAGAGGAGCCCGATTACCTTCGGGCGAGGGCGCGTGACTGGTTTGGCTGCGGCGACGGGGACTTCGGCGTAGAAATATTCGTTGTCGCCGCGCTTTTCAGTGAGCAGTTCCGGATGGGTCGTGCGTGGCAGCTCCAATTCGAAAACCCCGCGCGCAGCGAATTGGGTGTGCTCCACTTCGAGTAGGTTTGCGTTCTGCCAGGCGGGCAGTTCAAGCGGCAGGGTGGTCCGCGCTTTAGGCGCCGCTGTCTCGGCGGTGTGGATAGTGACCGCCAGCCGAAATGTCTTGAGGAGCGCGGGAAAATCCAAGGCGAGCCGGTAAGTCGGAACGTCAGCCCGGCCGGCGATGTCCTCCTGATAGGCGATCACCACGCGGCGGGTGCCGTTGGCAGGAATGGGATAGACGCGGGCGCGGTAGTTGTTGCCGGCGGTCTGTTCGAGCAAAGCCGGATCGACGCGGCGGCGTTCGATTTCCTCGAACACCACGCGTCCGCGGTCCTTCGCCACCGGCACCGCTTCGCGCAGCCGCCCGTTAATATCGACCCCGAAACGTACGACGCTCTGGCCGTCGAGCAGCGGAAATTCAAAGGTGCCTTCGAGCACGCGACCGTTGGGATTGCGAAAGACGAGATCGAAGGTGGTCACGGCAATCCTCCCTGTGACTTCGGTACTGATCGAGGCCGATTCGACGACGACCGGCGCCGCAGTCGCATCGGGTACGGACATGCGCTGCGCCTGAAGTGGCGCAACGGCCAAGGTCAGAAGGCAGATCAAAATATACGGCACACGGCCGAGGGTGATGAAGAACAGTGGTGTATTCATGAGAGACGGGTTGGATAGTGAAGTAACGATTGAACGGCGCGCAGCTTAGGCTTTTCGTGGGGAAATGTCGTCACGCCCACGTAAGACTTTGTCAGGAATTCGTCATGACGAAGTCAGGCGGTTGGAAACGGGCGCCCCATGGCGATCGTGCACTCGCGGCGTAAAGCCGCTCCTTATTGCTACAATTTCCGATCCCGTATCGGGAGTCACCCGACGTACTGATAACCGACGCCGTGCACGGTCTTGATCAGGCGTGGCGGGCCGTCGCCTTCGACTTTTTTGCGGACTTGCGCGACGTGCTGGTCGAGCGTGCGCGTGGTCCCGAGGTAGTCGATGCCCCAGACTTCATTGAGCAGCTGATCGCGTGAGAGCACATCGCCTTTACACCGGTGAAACATTTCGAGCAACTGCAGCTCCTTCGCCGTGAGTTCCACCGTAGTCTTGTCGCGGGTCGCAGTGAATCGTTTCCGGTCGAGGATGGTGTCGCCGAAATAGAAAGTATCGGTTGGCGTCGCGGCAGCCGGAGCCGCCATCAACTCCAGCCGTCGAAAAGCGGCATGCACGCGCGCGAGAATTTCACGGAGGCCGAATGGTTTGGTGACATAGTCGTCCGCTCCGAGCTCCAGACCGAGGACCTTGTCGATCTCCTCACCCTTGGCGGTGAGCATGATGACAGGCACGGAGCGGTTTTTTTCACGGATTTTCCGGCAGACATCGTAGCCGCTCAAGACCGGGAGCATGAGGTCGAGGAGGACCAGATCGAACGGCTCGCCATCAAACAAGCGCACCGCCTGCCCGCCATCGGGAGCACAGATTGCCAGGTGGCCGTCCGCCTCGATCGCCTCACGCAAGGCTTCGCGAATTGCCGGGTCGTCTTCCACGATGAGAACTTTGCGTTGATGGGTGGTCATGAGATTAGGGGAAAAGGTTGGGGTAGGACGCGTTCTGCAAGGCAGCAGAACCTGCCGGCCGAGGGGCGAAAGACGGCGGGTTAGGGATAACCCGCCCTACCACGGAAAAGGGGTGGCTTGTTTTTTTGCGGTCATTCCGATTTCTGCAGGCGGATTTCGAAGGTGGCGCCGGTGATTGAATTAAGCAGAACGAGGTCGCCTCCGGCCTGGCGCAACATGCCGCGCGCGATGCTCAGGCCGAGGCCGACGCCAGGGGATTTGTTGGTCAGCGTCTGTCCGCCCTGCACAAAGGGTTCGAACAGTCGGTCGTGAATCGCGCGCGGTATACCTAGACCGTCGTCGGCGACAGTCAGTCGCACGTTGGCGGAATCGTTGGTGAGCTTGATTCGAACCAGGCCGCCTTCGCGAGCGTACTTGATGGCATTGTCGAGGAGGTTGAGCAGCGCTTGTTTGACGGAGGAATGATCGGCGAGGGCGACGACTGGTCCGGCGGGCAGGTCCATTTCAGCTTTCAAGCCCGCTGCGCCCAGCGTGGAATTCATTTCCTCGATCGTCTCGCGTGTGATGGCGGCGACGTCGATTGGTACGCGGGTGATTTTTGCGGCGCCGCGCTCGAGCGTGTTGAAGGCGAGCAGGCGTTCGATCAACTGCTCGAGTCGCTGACTCTCCGTGCTGATCGTCTGGGCGAACTTCGTGCGTTTTGTTTCAGGCAGCCCGGGGGTGGCGAGCATATCGGCGAACATCCTTATCGAGGTCAGCGGCGTGCGCAGCTCATGGGACACTTGCGCGACGAAGGTGATCTTGCGGCCGGCTTCGCGGGATTCCCGGCGGGTGCGCGCGGTCAGCGCCGCGCCACCGGTTAGAAAAAGCCCGAAGAGAAGCGCCGTGATCAGCGCCGTGAAGCGTGCATCGCTTTCTTTCCGAAGAAAAATTTCGCCGGGTGTTGCGGTCAACCCCTGTGCGGGCAGCCAGGGCGAGAGCGTCGTCGTGCGGGTGCTGGCGGACGAAGCGCCGGATTTTTCCTCCACCAATTCCACCTGAGCAAAACTCCGGTCGGTGAATTCGCTGCGCAGTTGGCTGACGAGGGGAACGGTGTTCACAAAACACCCGCGAACGACGTCGTCGGGTCCGGCTTGATACCAGAAAACCCAGGGTGTCCCGGGGGTGCGTTGGGAGCCGGCCCAGCCGGCCCACGGATCGATTCGCCGGCCGGCGTGGGTGAGGATGTCCAGATTCTCGCCTTGATAGCCGAGTTCCGTGGCGGGCAGGGCTGGATTGTCAAAGGTGCGGTAGGCAATGGTCTGAAAAAATCCGGTCTGGCTCGGCGCGCGGCTGGTGTCAGTCGGATGGGCCGCACGCCATTCCCGGAATTCCCGCCAGAGGTTCACGAGTTCCTCGCGGTTTGGTCCGCCGGTCGGAATTTGCAGATCGGGGGCAAAGCCGCGCACCGGATCCCAGAGAAAAGTGCCGAGGACAATGTCGTTCGATTCGTCCCACTGGCGCAGGGTGGAATTCAGGCCGTCGACGTGAAAGGAAACCAGATTCACGAGGGTCGAACGGCGGACGTTGTCCGTGTAGGTTTGCACCCGAGCGAGGACGCGGGCTTGCTCCTGATCCAACGCGCGTTCGCTTTGGGCGGCGATTTCCTCGCGCGCAGTTTGATAAAGACGGTGCACGGCCAGGCCGGTGGCGATCGCAGCCAGGGCGAAGAGAACCCAAAGCAACGAGGTGCGAAAACGGGTGAGCGGCGGCAGCATGGCGGTTTAGCGATCCGGCTGGTCGTCTGCGGTCGGAGTTTGAAACTGGTTGAAGAGACCCGAGCGAAGAATTTTCCGGTCGAGCTGGGTCAGGCCGCGCGCCTGCACCTCGGCGAGATAAACTTCCAGTTGCTTGATTTTCGCTTCGATCTGCGGGTCGTCGAGCGGGTAGTTGAGGCCGCGGGCATCTTGCAAGGCGCCGCGGAGTGCGCGAAGGGCGCGGCGGAAGTCCCCTTTGTCGATCTCTTCGATCGCCTGTTGCATGCCTTCGCTGATCAGGGTGTTGACCGTGGTGCGGACGACGGCGGAGTCGGTGGATTCGCGGCTCAACCGCTCGTCGTTGACGAGGGAGATTTGCACGAGCTTCGTCAGTTCATGGGTGGCGCCGTCGTCCGCGCTTTTCCATTGGAGCCGGAGGGTGGCGACGTTGTACGCAAAACGCCGGTCGCGCATTTCCGCCGAAACCAAAACGCTCAGATCCTGATCCGTGAAGACGAAGGGAAAGTGATAGGTGGCCGTGTTCGCCTTGAGCTCACCGGGAATCCAGCCGTAGGTTTCCACTTTCTTGCAATCGGGAACGAATTCGATGGACAGAACGGCGTCGCGGGCGGCCAGCGTGCGCAGCGGGGCGATCTCGGCCTGGAGGGCGTCGACGAGTTTACCCGGCTGGTCAACGTAGTGGAAATGTCCGTGGCCGATGCGGGCGAGGGCAGCGAGCAGATCCTCGTTGAAATCCTGGCTCAGTCCAATGGTTGAAAGCGTGATACCCTCCCGGGCAAACACCTCGGCGAGCCGGAAAAAATCGTCGGCCTCGCGCGGGCCCTTGGTGGCCGGACCGTCTGTGACCAGCACCAGGTGGTTGAGCGTGGCGGAGCCGGCATAGCGGCGTAATTGGGCGGCGCCTTGGTTGAGCGCGTCGTAGAGTGCCGAACCGCCGCCCGGTTCGATTTGGGCGAGCAGGGTGTCGAGGTCGCCAATTTGGTCCCGGCGTTTTGCCTCGATCAAGGTTTCTACTTCCGAACCAAAGAGCACGACGGAGACGATGTCGCGGTCGGTGAGTGCATTGAGGGTGGCGGAGACCGCCTGGCGCAGCGCCTGGATGGGTGCGCCGGCCATCGAGCCGGACCGGTCGAGGACGAAGGCGATGTTGCGGACCGGCGCGGGAGCGGTCTCAGGGGCGGGGTTCTGTTTGGAGGAGCCAATGTGGACCTCGAGATAGATCTGGTTGCGCGAATTTTCGGGGTAGAGCGCCCGGTCCGTGGCTGAATTGAGAGTGAGCTGCGGCTGGCCCCAGGCCAAGCCGAAGGGCAGCACGATCAGAAGCAGGGATAAAAGAGCCTTACGCATACGAGCGGAGATTACACTAAAACCGCGCGGAAGGAGTCATGGCCACGTAAAACTTTGTCAACCGGATGTCAGGTGTGGAGGGAAGCGCTGGCCGGTCTCATTCGCCGGGTGGGGCTCGTCGTTGTCGGCTGCCCGGCGGAAGAGGCATGAGTGCGGTTTGTTTTTGCTGAAACAAAACTCTGTCGCATGGTTCTCAGCGATTATGCGTCTATTGCTCATTATCCTGATTTCCCTCTGCGTCGCAACGGTAGTGCGGGCGGAACCGCCTTCTTTGCTGCAGGCGGCGATAAAAAACTATGCGGCCGATGCCGAGCGGTGGGCTTACACCCAGACCGTCATCAACAAGGACCGGGATGGCAAGGTCGAGGAGGAGGTCGTGGTCCGCAACGATCCTTCGCAGCCGTTTGAAGCCCAATGGACGCCATTGAAGATCAATGGCAAGGAACCGACGGAGCGGCAGGTGGAAAAATACCGTAAAGACCACGACAAGCGCCGGAAAAATCGGCGTCCGCTGGGAGAGTTACTGGATGTGGAGAAGGCCACCGTCGTGGAAGAGACGGCATCGGTGGTCACCTACGAAGTGCCGCTGATCAAGAATGACAACCAGCGGTTGCCGCCGGAAAAATTCCGGGTGACTGCCCGGGTCAACAAGGAGCGGCGGGCGTTCGAAAACGTCGGGGTGCGCCTGCGCGAAGCGATGCGGCTGGCGTTCGTCCTTAAACTCAAGTCAGGGGAGGCGGATATGGATTTTGGTGTCATAGATCCACAGTTTGCGCCTCCGATCACCGCACTGCGGGCTGATGGTGAGGGCTCGATTTTGTTTGTCAAAGTGGGAGGCAATTACTCGGCGACGAGGACGGACTTCAAGCGGGTCAAGCCCTACAGCGAACGTTTCTCCGTGAAACTCGCGCCGCTCCAGTTTTTGGATTATTGAGGTTGGTGCAGAAGCGGGGTTTGTTGTGGTCCGTCACTGAGGACATTGGCGCTCTTCTTGCGGGCGGGGTGGCATGCCGGGTCGCCAGCGTTCCCACAAGGCAAAGCTTGGAGCTGCAGCGACCTCCCGCAGGATTGGTTGAGAAGGACTCCGCCAGCTTGGTTGTGACTGGAAGACAAAAACCGTGTTGCCTGCCTTGGGCGTGCCGGCATGGTGCTGCCCAATGTCCACGCCCCCGCCCACCCCGGATACTGTGCACAGCGAGGAGTTCCTCCGCCTGCTGATGCGCCGCCAATTGAAACTGTCCGTGGCCTGCGCGGCCACGTTCCTGATCGCGCTGCTGGGAATGCCGCTGCTCAATTATTTCGCGCCCGCCCTAATGGCGACACGCGTGGCGGGGTTCACGCTCACCTGGCTTATCCTTGGAATTCTCTTTTTTCCCTTCGTGTGGATTATCTCGTGGCGTTTCATCAAGCGCTCGATCGCGCTGGAAGAGGATGAGGTAAAATCAGTCAAACGCTAAAGCCATGACCACCCATCTTGCTTTTCTCCACGGGGTCGATCCATGGATCTTCACCTTTTCCTTCATCACCGTTTTCGTGACGGTCTGGATGGGCTTCCGGTCGGCGAAGACTTCGAAGACGGCCAGTGATTTTTTTGTGGCCGGCCGCTCGGTGTCGGTGGGCTGGAATGCGTCCGCCATTTCCGGCGAATACCTTTCCGCCGCCTCGTTCATGGGCATCGCCGGCATGGTGATGTCGTCGGGCTACGACGCGCTGTGGTATCCGGTTTGTTATGCCTGCGGTTATCTTTTTCTGCTGTTGTTTATCGCCGGGCCGCTGCGCCGGTTCGGCGCCTACACCATCCCCGATTTTGCGGAAGGCCGCTTTGATTCGCCGCTGTTTCGCAAGATTGCCGTCTGCTTTGTGCTGTTCATCGGTTTCTTCTACACGATGCCGCAGATGAAAGGTGCCGGCGTGACTCTGGCGTATATTTTTCCAGGAATTCCTTATTGGGCTGGCGTCGTGCTCGTGGGGGCGGTGATCACGCTCAATGTCGCGCTGGGCGGCATGAAGGGCATCACTCTCGTGCAGGCGGTGCAGTATTGGATCAAGCTTTTCGCCATCAGCGTCCCAATCTTCGTGCTCGCCTCGGTCTATGGTTTTTATGGCACCCATATTGGCGCCAATGATGATGGCCGTCGCGATAAACTCGCGCCGCAAGCCGCGGCTGAAGTTCAGACCATCGCACGCAAGCCGCTCGTCGAAAAGGCTCCGCGCGACACGGCGTGGGTGTCGCCTTTCGGTCCGCTCACGACCAAGGCGGTCAACGCGGCGGCGGCGGCGCTGCCGTTGGAGCAGCGCGCGGCTTATCTCGCGGAATATCAGAAGCCGTATTCGCTACTCTATACTTACTCGCTGATCATGGCGCTGGTGTGTGGCACCGCGGGTCTGCCGCACATTCTCGTGCGGTTCTACACCAATCCGAACGGGGTGGCAGCCAAGCGCACCACGATGTGGGTGATGATTCTCATCGGCGTGTTTTATGTGTTCCCGCCCGTCTTTGGGGTGATCGGTCGCAATTTGATGCCGGAACTTTATTCCGGGGTCGGAGCCAAGGGCACCGACAAGGTGGTGCTGGAACTGCCCACGCTACTCGGCGCCCGGTTCGGTGTGCTCGGGTCGATCCTCAGTGGCATCACCTGCGCGGGTGCGTTCGCGGCATTCATGAGCACGTTCAGCGGCCTGCTCGTTTCGATGACCGGTGCGCTGGCGCACGACGTCTACGGCCGGATGCTGCGCCCAAAATCCACGCCGGAGGAACGACTGATGGCTTTCAAGTTTGCCGCGGTGCTCATCGGTGGCGTGGCCATCGTGCTCGGCTGCTTTGTCGAACTTCTGGAAATCAACTTCATGGTCGGCCAGGCCTTCGCCATCGCGGCTGCGAGTTATTTCCCGCTGCTTTTTATGAGCGTATGGTGGCGCGGCATGACGATGAAAGGTGCCGCGACCGGCATGCTCACGGGCGGGCTCTGCGCGCTCGTGGCGGCCGCACTGACCAATCTGAGCACTCTCTCGCTCGACAAGGGGCCGATGGGAAAAGTGTTTGCAGGCTTCGCGCCGCTGAATGGTTTCTGGGCTCACCATCCCTTGCTTCGCATTCTCTGTGAGCAGCCAGCGATCTGGACCGTGCCAGTCGCGATCACGCTCATGGTGGTGGTTTCGAAGGCGACGACGGCTTCGGTGCCTGCTGATATTCGCATGAAGATGCTGGTGCTCCATGCGCCCGAACAGCTCGGGCTCAAGCAGGAATACATTCAGGAACATCAGGCCGGCGCGGGACATTAGGCGGTCGCAGGAACGCCCGGCATGAAAATCTTCCGTCACCTCTACGTACAGGTGCTGGTGGCCATCGTGCTGGGCGTGGTGTTGGGGCAGTGCGCACCGGAGTGGGGCGAGGCGATGAAGCCGCTGGGCGATGCTTTCATCAAGCTGATCAAGATGTTGATCGGCCCGATCATTTTCCTGACCGTGGTCACGGGCATCGACGGCATGGGGGAATTGAAAAAAATCGGCAGGGTCGGCCTCGAGGCTCTGCTCTATTTTGAAGTGGTCAGGACGCTCGCCCTGGTCATCGGACTGCTGGTCGTAAACTGGATTCAACCGGGGGTGGGGCTGAACGCCGATGCCGCCTCGCTCGATACGAAGACCATCGCGCAATACACCACTGCGGCGCAACACGGATCGGTCGCGGATTTTTTGCTGCACATCATTCCCGACACTTTTGTCAGCGCCTTTGCGCAGGGCGAGATTTTGCAGGTGTTGCTCATCTCGGTGTTGTTCGGCCTGGCGCTGGCAAAACTGGATGAGCGGGCCCAGCCGGTGCTGCATTGGTTGCAGGAGGTCGGGAAAGTATTTTTCGGGATTGTCGGTCTGGTTACCCGGTTTGCCCCGGTGGCCGCGTTTGGGGCGATGGCGTTCACGATCGGAAAATATGGCGCCGGCTCCCTGCTTTCGTTGGGCAAGCTGATGCTGTGCGTCTATGTCACGTGCGCACTTTTTGTGTTTGTCGTGTTGGGGGCGATTGCCCGCCTGCACGGGTTCAGTATTTTCCGGCTGCTGGGCTGCATCAAGGAAGAGCGGTTGATTGTGCTGGGCACTTCGTCCTCGGAGAGTGTTTTACCGCGGATGCTGGAGCGCATGGAGGAGCTGGGCTGCGCCCGCCCGGTGGTCGGCATCGTGTTACCTGCCGGATATTCGTTCAATCTCGACGGGACTTCAATCTACCTGACGATGGCGGCGATTTTTGTCGCACAGGCGACGAACACACGCCGCTGACCCTGATGCAACAGCTCACCATCCTCGGAGTTTTGCTGCTCACTTCAAAGGGTGCCGCGGGGTCACAGGCAGCGGATTTATCACGCTGGCGGCGATGCTCGGTTCGGTCAGCCATATTCCCGTCGCCGGCCTGGCACTGTTGATCGGCGTGGACCGGTTCATGTCCGAAGCCCGGGCGCTGACCAATCTTTGCGGCAACGCAGTCGCGATGATCGTGATTGCCAGGTGGGAAGGCGCTTTTGATCGTTCCAATGCGGGGGCGATTCTTTTGCGGAAGTGACCTCAGGACAAAAAGGAAACCGGCAACCACTCGCCGCTCCGCTGGTCAGTGTAGGGAGGCCACTGGCCTTTCTATGCAGCGTTTTTCATTTCTCATTTTATTCCTGGTGCCGCTGGCTTTCGTTCGCGCGGAGACGCCCGCATTGCTGGGCAAAGCGGTGGAGCAGTGGCTCGGGGAGCGCGACAATTGGGCGTTTACGGTTTTGATCCGCGAGTTCGACGGCGGGGCCGTGAAGGAGGAGCGTTCTGAGCGCTACGATCCCTCGAAACCGGGCCTCGAGCGCTGGCAATTGCTCGCCGTGAATGGAAAGCCACCGACCGGGCAAAAGCGCGCGGAATGGCAAAAGCGAAAAACGAAAAAGCGGAAAACGCCACCCAAGTCACTCGACGATTATCTGGATTTTGAAAACGCCCGAATCATTAGATCGACCGATCAGGCTGTGTGTTATCACGTGCCATTGCGGAATAATAACAGCTGGCTTTTCCCGGTCGACAAGGTGGACCTCCGCATCACGGTAAGCCGGTCGACCTTCGGCATTGAAGACGTCGTGGCGGGAATTGATGAACCGTTTCGGGTGGCATTGGGCCTGGCCCGCGTGCTCGATGTGGATTTTGACATGCAAATGAATTCGGCGGAAAGTCGGAAGACGGCCGGTGATCCTGCGGCGGCCAAGCCCGATGGGACGGCCAAGGTCGTGGTCAATAAGCTTGGTGAACGCATTGAATATGCCTGGAGCGATTTTAAGCGGGTCACGCCGCATCCGGAGAATCTCAGCCCGATGGTGTCAGCCAAGTCGGTTAATTAAGGTTGAGGCCCGAGACTTCGGTTTGATGGAAACCAACGGCTCGTGCGGCGGGTTTTTCTCCAAGAATTCCATCCGGAGCCGGTGTTTTAACGTCCGGGTCTTATGGGCTTGGCGCAACGGGATTTGGATGGCAGGAGGTTCCTGCAACTATGCTGCTCTGAGCTGTGTTCTTGGCGTGAATGAAGACCCTAAAGTCCAAGGCCCAATCCGGGAGATGACGGCTCCGACCGACTTCACTACGTTCATGCGCAATTACCAGGATATGGTTTATTCCACCGCGGTGCGACTCATCGCCAACGAAACCCAAGCCGAGGATATTGCACAGGAAGTCTTCCTCAAAGCGTACCAGCATTTTGACAATTTGAGCGTGAGTCCGACCGCCGGCGGCTGGTTAAAAACGGTGGCGACGAATCTGTCGATTAATCACATCCAGCGGTACAAAAAGCGCTGGAGTTTTTTTTCCGATCTCGTCCGCCGGGATGCCGAGGGAGCGGAGAAAGAAGTGGAGTTCGCCGCGCCCGACACGTTTTTTCATGGCGTTGATACGGCGGAGCGGCGTGCATGGATTGAGCGGGCGCTGGAGCAGCTCCCCGAACATCAGCGGGTGCCGCTGGTTCTTTTTCATTTTGAAGATCTGCCGTATGACGACATCGCCCGAAAAATGCGTGTATCCCTGAGCAAGGTCAAAACCGACATCCTGCGCGGCCGCGAAGCGCTCGCCAAAATCCTGGTGCGCAGCGGCAGCACCCACGAAGTTTTTGAAAAATAAGGAGCAGCCATGAACAAAATGACTCCGGAAGAACTTGAAAAATTTATCCACGAACAATTGCGCAGTTTGCCCGGCCGCCCGGCGCCGCGCTCGCTCGAATCGCGGGTGCTCGCGGCCATTGCGGAGCGCGCCACGATTCCGTGGTATCACCAGTCTTGGAATTACTGGCCCTCCGCCGTGCGGAGCGCTTTTCTCGTTCTGGCCACGGGAGCCATGGCTGCGGTTGTCGCCGCTTTCTATTTCGGATCAGCCGGAGTGGATCCACACGCCGTCGTGGCACAGGCGGGCGCACGACTGGGCATTTTTACGCAAATCTATCATGTCGCCAGTTGGATGGCGGCATTTTCCACGCAGGTCTTTGTCAGCATTCCGTCCCTTTGGCTTTACGGAGGGCTGGCGATGATTGGCCTGCTCTATGCCGCGTTCTTTGGACTTGGTGCGGCAGCTTACCGCACCCTTTATCGTAACAATTGATTCCTATTCCTTCATGAAATCCAAACTGCCCCGTTCCGTTTTTGCCTTTTGGATGGCATTCGCGCTGGCAATCCTGCCAGGGCTTCAAATTCTTTCAGCCGCCCAAGCGCCTGCCCCCAAGGAGGAAAATTCTGTGCCTGCTCCGGTGGAGCCATCTCCAGCGGACAAGGCTTCCCCACCAGCTCAATCGGCTTCACCCGCGGCGGCGACCGAAACCGACAAGCCTGCGGCGGATAGAGCGGTCATCGCCGGATCGGAAGATGACAATCAGGATTCCCTGGAAAAGGCGCGGGGTGAAGAAATCCAGCCAGCCAAACCCGCAACCAAAGAAAAAAATGGCAAGCATCCGCGCCCCGCCAAGAGCAGTTCGTGGGAGCGCCATGGAGACAGACCGCCGGTCAGAATCATGGAGAATAACACCCTTGCCGCGGGTGAGGAAGCAGAGGCGGTTGTCTCTATTTTGGGATCATCCACATCGGCGGGCACGGTGCGCGAGGCGGTGGTGTCCGTTCTGGGTTCGTCGACTTCGTCCGGCGACGTTGGCCAGGCGGTCGTATCGGTTCTCGGGAACACCCGCGTGACCGGTGGAACCGTGGGCGACGCGGCAGTGGCAGTTTTGGGTAACAATTACGTCAACGCCCATATCCGCGGCAACGTCGTGGCGGTTTTGGGCAACATTGAATTGGGACCGGACGCTGTGGTGGGAGGAGAACTGGTTAGCGTGGGCGGGAAAATCATCCGTGATCCCACGGCGGTCGTGCACGGGCACGTACAGAGCATGCCGCTAGGCGGCTCCGCTATTTCGGCGTGGGTGACCCAATGCCTGTTTTATGGACGGCCACTGGCCTTTGGCCCGGAGTTGATGTGGGCGTGGTGGATCGCCCTGAGTTATCTTGGCTTTTATGCCTTCGTGGCGCTGGTGGCGTCGGGTCCGGTTTTTAAGTGTGTGCAGACGCTGGAGGAGCGTCCGGGCAAATCGATTTTGGCGGGGCTGCTGGTCATGTTGCTGACGCCGGTGATTTACGTGCTGCTCGCCCTCACGGTGTTTATTGTCATCGGAGTGGCTTTGATCCCGCTGTTTACCCTGGGATTGTTTTTCGCCGGGCTCTTCGGGAAAGTTGTCATGCTCGCCTGGCTCGGTCGCCGAATCACCAAACTTTTTCGGGCGGAGGCAAAGGCGCCAGCAGTGGTTGCCGTATTGATTGGAGGGTTGGTGGTACTGGGGCTGTATACCGTCCCGGTGCTTGGGTTTATTGTATATAAGCTCCTGGGTATTCTTGGAGTCGGGGTGGTCGTTTATACGCTTTTGCTTTCGATTAAGAGCAACCGTCCTACTCCACCCCGGCCCGCTCCGATGACTAGTGCTGCGATTCCGCCGCCGCTGGTGGGGGATGTCGCGGCCGCGGTGAATGTCGCTCCACTGCCCCTGGTTATTTCCGCCGCTTCTCTCCCGAGGGCCGGTTTCTGGCTCCGGTTCGCGGCCACCTTGCTCGATGTCATCATGGTCGGCATTCTCTTCAGCATGTTGGGCGGAGTGCTTGGCGCGTTCTTTAGGGTGAATCGTGCTTTCCCGCTCTGTTTTGCCATTTATAACGTGGTGATGTGGACCACGAAGGGTACGACGATTGGAGGCATCATTTGCGGGCTCAAGGTGGTCAGGGTCGATGACCGGCCGATTGAATGGAGCGTGGCAATTGTGCGCGCCCTGAGCGCGTTCCTGTCCTTCGTGGTTGCCGGATTGGGTTTCATCTGGGTGTCGTTCGACGACGAAAGGCAGTCGTGGCACGACAAGATTGCCGGGACTACCATCGTCCGGGTGCCGCGTGGCACCTCGTTGCTCTGAGAAAGATTCGGGGAACGAGAACGATTCTTTACACCGGCCCCGGTCGGGGCTTCCCTTGATTGCCTATGGCGAAAGCACTCGTCGGAATCATAATGGGCAGCTCCTCTGACTGGGAGACAATGCAGCACACGGTGGCGACCCTCACCACGCTGGGCGTACCCTTTGAAAAACGCGTGGTCAGTGCGCATCGCACGCCCAAGCTGATGATCAGCTACGCCGAATCGGCCGAACGTCGCGGACTCAAGCTGATCATTGCCGGTGCGGGCGGGGCCGCTCATTTGCCGGGCATGGTCGCCTCGTTGACCACGTTGCCGGTGCTCGGCGTCCCGGTGGAGTCGAAGGCGCTCAAAGGTTTGGACTCATTGCTCTCCATTGCCCAGATGCCCGGCGGTGTTCCCGTAGCGACTTTCGCGATTGGCAAGGCCGGGGCGATCAACGCGGCCCTGTTTGCCGCATCCCTGCTGGCCCAGAGCGACCGCCAGACCCAGGGCGCGTGGAAGAAATTTCGCGCGGCGCAAACGGCGAAAGTGCTGAAGGCAAAATTACCGTGAGCGTGCCGGCGAGGACAGTTCTCCCGGGCGGAACAATCGGCGTGCTGGGCGGAGGCCAGCTCGGCCGGATGCTGTCGCAAGCAGCCACGCGTCTCGGCTATCGCGTTCACATTTTTGAACCGCAGGCCAACTGCCCGGCGGGGGCGGTATCGCACAAGGAGGTCAATGCAGCCTACGAAGATCTCGCGGCCCTCACTGACTTTGCCCGGGAATGCGACGTCATTACCTACGAATTCGAAAACATTCCCGCGGCGCCGCTCCGCGCCATTGAGCACCTGACGCAACTGTACCCGCACTGGAGTGTGCTGGAGACGACACAGAACCGGTCGCGGGAAAAAAACTGGCTGAAACTCAACGGATTTGCCCACGCGCGTTTCGCGGAAGTCGCAGCGGGGGGAAACATCGCCGCGGGGATTCAGGAAGTCGGAGTGCCGTGCGTCGTGAAGACCGCGGATTTTGGCTACGATGGCAAAGGACAGGTGAAGGTTCAGTCCGAGGCGGATATTGCGAAGGCGCAAAAAGCGTTCGCCGCGCAGGCCTGTGTGATTGAGCAGTGGATTGATTTTTCCTGTGAGGTCTCGGTCGTGATGGCGCGCACGGCCAAGGGCGAGATCCAGGTGTTTCCCATCGTGGAGAATATCCACACCAACCATATTTTGGATTTTTCCATCGTGCCGGCCCGGGTGGCGCCGGAGGTGGCCGCTGCGGCGGAAAAAATCGCCCGCCTGATCGCCGAAAAAATCGGCTTGGTCGGTGTTATGGGCGTGGAGTTATTCGTCACGAAGGCGGGAGAGGTTCTCGTCAATGAACTCGCGCCGCGGACCCACAACAGCGGACATTACACCATCGACGCCTGCGTTACGTCGCAGTTCGAACAGCAGGTGAGGGCGATTTGCGGACTGCCGCTGGGGGATCCGCGGCTCATTTCGCCGGTGGTCATGGTGAATATTCTGGGCGACGCTTGGACTGCTCGATCAGGTGCGACGCAAATTGCGACCACCGAGCCCAGGTGGGAAGTGCTGCTGGCCGACCCGGCGGTGCGGCTTCATCTTTACGGCAAAGGTGAACCTCGGCCGGGTCGCAAGATGGGACATTTTACCGTGACGGCGGCTGATCCGGATACGGCGCTGAGCCGGGCGCGAAAGCTCAAGGCGCAGATGTGATTGAAACCAATGACCGGAAAAATTCCGGCCATTCGAATGCAACTTGGTGGTTCACAAGAGATAACTGTTGAACCTTGGCACGAGGAATGCACTTTGCCTCAGCAGTGATTGGTTGATCGCGGTTAGTTTACCTCCTCCCCCACGCACTCCAAAACCATGAAGCACCGTCCTGAAGGCAAGGCGCGGGCTCCGCACGCCCGAACCAGCCGCTTCGGCCTCCGTTTTTTTTTGCGCAACCGATTCTTTCTTTTCGCGGGCTGCGCTACGCTTGCCCTTTTCCTTCTCGGGACCAGCGGCCTCGCCCAAAGCAATGTCAGCGGTTCCCTGTCTGGCAAAGCGGACGCTGGCAGTTCCATCAGCATCGAGAGCGTGGATACGGGGTTTCAGCGCACGTCCGGAGTCGCGAGTGACGGAACTTTCCGCGTGGTCGCACTGCCTCCTGGTTTCTACAAGGTGACGGTGAAGGATGGATTAGGCGCACCCCGTGCACAAATCGTCGAAGTAGGTTTGGGGACCAACAAGGTGGTTGATTTCGCTGCTGAAGCGACGGTCACCCTCGACAAATTTGTGGTATCAGGCGCGGCGACCACGCCCATCGATTTTGCAAAGACGGAATCTGTCAGCATTTTTACCGCCGCCCAGCTCCAGACCCTGCCCGTGGCACGGACGACCACGGACGTCGCTTTGCAGGCACCTGGGACGGTTCCGGGAGACTTGGCTTTCGGCAATCTTGCCTCATTCGGCGGGGCCTCGGTCGCGGAAAACGCCTATTTCATCAATGGGTTTAATGTCAGTGATTTTCGCCGGGGCATCGATCCGGGCACCGTGCCCTTTGAGGCGTACGACCAATTTGAGATCAAGACCGGGGCCTATTCGGCCGAGTTTGGCCGCTCGCTGGGCGGCGTGATCAACGCGACAACCAAGAGCGGCACGAATCACTATGCGGCCGGGTTTAATGTTTATTGGACACCCGACGCCTCTTATGCGCACCAGCCTGACGTATACTACCGGGACAATTTCGGGGTCACTGCGCCGTGGCTGTACAACAGCCGGGACGAGCGGTCGGACGTTCAGACAAATATTTACGCGGGCGGGCCGCTGTTCAAAAACCGGCTGTTTTTTTACGGGCTCTACAATTTTAGAAATGAAAAGACGGGAGACGTCATCAATGCCGGAAACACCTTTCGGAAAACCACGGCCGACGATCCTTTCTGGCTGCTGAAATTTGACGCCAATGTGCTCCCGGGGCAAAAGTTGGAATACACCGACATCAAAAACAAATCCACCACGGTTGGTACCCAGACCGACTTCGATTTTGCGACGAAGCGCGACCGGGGGACCAACTCGGTCACCAACTGGAATTCGCGCGGCGGCAACCTGCGCATTGCCCATTACACCGGGACTTTTTTCGACCAGCTGACCTTATCCGCGCTTTTCGGCCGCAGTACGCAGGCCTTGTCCGATTTAAGTTCGAAAGACCTGGAGCCGCTGGTTTATGACCGGCGTTCGGGTGCATTGGTGCAACTCGCCGGTACCTCCAGCGTGACCGGGCAGGTTTCCACCGGTGGAGACGAACGTGAAGCCCTCCGCTTTGACCTGACCTACGATCTTTCGCTATGGGGCCACCACCAGCTGCGGGCGGGATTTGATCGCGAGAAAAACACCTCGTTGAACGACACGCAGTATTCGGGCGGAGTTTACTGGCGGTACAGTCTTGTTACGCCGGGCAGCGTGCTGGACGACGGGATTGTTCCTGCCGGCGTAACGGAAGTGGCGCGGAAGCGCGTTTACCGGCGGGCGGGTTCGTTCGACGTTAACTCCAACGCGCTCTATGTTGAGGATAATTGGAGCCTGATGAAGGATCGCTGGCTGTTCCGCGTCGGGCTCCGCAACGAAAGTTTCGAGAATTTTAATTTGAACCGCGAGAGCTTCATCAAGATTGACCGGCAACTGGCGCCGCGGCTCGGCGCTTCCTACGATCTGTTTGGCGACAAAAAGACCAAGGTGTTCGCCAACTATGGCCGCTATCACATTCCGGTCGCCTCCAATACCAACGTCCAGCTGTCGGGCGGGGAATTATTCACCCAGGATTATTACGCGCTGAATTCGGTCAATGCGGATGGCACGCCTAAGATCGGAGCCCAGATTGGAACACAAACCGTCTTTTCGGACGGCACGATCCCCGATAAAAAAACCATCGTGGCAGAAGACATCAAGCCGATGTATCAGGACGAGTACATGATTGGGGTGCAACAGGTGATCAACCGGCAGTTCACCGCCGGCGTGCGCTTCATTTATCGCGACCTTAAGTCCACCATGGAGGACATGATCATTGATAACGGCCTCACCGCCTGGGCGCAGGCCAACGGCTTTCCAGGCTACAGCGCAAAAGGCAGCAAACATTACATTCTCGGCAATCCCGGCTCATCCATGAAAACCAGTTGGGATTTCAATGGTGACGGCGTCAATGAAGAGGTGAATCTGACTGCGGCTGAATTGGGTTATCCGAAGGCCGTGCGCAAATATGCTTCGGCCGAACTTTTCCTGGAGAAAATCTGGGACGGCCGGTGGACGGCCCAATTTTCTTACACGTGGGCGCACAGTTATGGTAATACCGAAGGCTGGGTATTATCGGACAACGGCCAGGACGATGCCGGCGCCACGCTTCAATTCGATTCACCGGATCTGACGAAGGGTTCCTATGGCAATCTGGCCAACGACCGCCGGCACGCGTTCAAGCTCTTCGGTTCCTATGCGATTAATCGGGAATGGCAGGCGGGCTTTAACCTGCGCCTGAGTTCGGGCCGTCCGATCAACAAATTTGGCTGGGTTAATGATAGCATCCTCGGCACCTCTGAAGGTGCGGCCTATTTTTCCGTTCCCCGGGGCAAAGCTGGTACCACCCCGTGGGTGCTCGAGAATAATTTCAGCCTCCGCTACCAGCCGAAATGGTCTTGGGCCAAAGCTCGCCTCAACTTTACGGCTGACGTATTCAATCTGCTGAATCGCAAGACAGTCACGGAAGTGGTGGAGACCGCTTACATCGATCTGGCGAATACTCCGGACGTGACGTATCTCCTGCCGACCGCCTTCCAGACTCCCCGGCGGTTTCGTTTCAGTGTTGGGGTTGATTTCTAACCGGCCGCAGCTGCGGTCCACTTCAACATCATCGGTTGATGGCTTTCGGCATTGAGGTCAGGGAAACCGCGTTTTAAAACGCGCCGGCCGAGCACTTTCTTTTGTCGGAAATTTGTCGCACGTAACACGACCACGCCATTGGACAGGATGGCGTGACTGATCGCCACTTGTCCGACGCCGTGAACCGAGATGCGTAAACTGGCATCGGACGACGCCACCGGAATGGTGAACTCACGTTTCAGCTGGCTCAGTGGCCGCGCCGCCTGGGCGCGAAACTCGATGGTGTACCGGCTGGCGAGTTCGTGCCAGAGACCGTGCTCATCCCGCTGTTCAACGAGCACCTTTTGCACCGCCGGGGCAAAATTGTGCACCATGAACTGCAATTGCCACGCTCCGCCAAGCGGGGTCGTTTCCAGAACCAGCCGCGGTTGTTTTTTGACCAGCTTTAGCCAGCGGTCCAGCTCACGCAGGCGCTTTTCATCGGCCGCGAGCATCAGTTCATTCGGGTTGTTTGCTCCCGCCGTGCGGGTCCGCGTCCACATCGCGCGCGCCGCTTTTTCTCCGGCGTGCAACTGCACCTTGAATTTCCTGAGGCCATTTTGCATCCGCGCGATCCCCTCACTCACCTCGAAGGTCTTTTTTGCTGTGAGCAATCGCCGCAGTTTGAGCACCGCCTGCGCGCTTTCGCGGACAAATACATCGCGGTAAGCCAGGTAGCCGCGGAAAGCCAGGCTGGCAGCGAACGCTTGCGGCCAGGAGCCGGCGCTGGCAGACAAACGTTCCAAGAAACGCTCCTCGGCGCGATAGGGTTTGATACTTTCCTGGCCGGCGAAGACGTCCCAGCGGGTGTTGATTTGCCAGCGGGCGTAACCGGCGAAAGCATGTTCGTCCCCCGCCAAGAGTGAGCGTGCCAGGGATTGGGCCTGCTTTGTTTTAAAAACCCGTTTCAGCCCTTGAGCCAGCATGGCGGTGGCATCGTCAGATTCCGGATCGAGCCAGAGGCTGGCGGCCGCGGCATCCACGGTGGTGGTTGTTTCCAAGGCGAGCCGGTTTGCCTCCCATGAAGTGACTAAAAAACCCTCGGCTTTTACGGTCGCGCAACGCTGCCACCACGAACGGATATTGCCGAGCCGGTCGCCAAAAACCGGCAGCGGTTCATGGCGGAACGCACCGTTCATGGGACAACCGTAATAGGTGATGCCCTGCCGTCGGAGCGCGGGCGCGAGGTCGCGTTCGGCGAAATTAAAAAATTCCACGCGCGGTTTTTTGGCGAAGGGATAATAATACCAGTCATAGGCCGCGATGCCCCGGGGCAGTTGCGCGATGGCTTCCGGGACAAAATAAAGCATGTCGGCCCATAGCCCTAGCTGCAGATTGAACCGCTGGCACAGCGCGTTCAGGCGCTGGACGTGGCCGGCGAAATGTCCGCCGAGTCCGATCCGACCCACCTCCTCGCGGCAACGGGGACATTTGCCCAAATGAAACGACTCATCCAACCCCACATGAACTTTTCCCGCCGTGCAGTAGGGCGCGAGATCGCCGAGCAGTTTCCCGGCCACCTGCAGCAGGCGCGGATGCAGCGGACAGATTTGTCCGTGCTCGAGGGGTTTTCCGTTTGCGTCGCGCAGTTCGTTCAGGTCGCGCAGCTCGGGATGTTTGATCAGATACTGGGTGTGTCCCAGCAGGTTGACGATGGGCACAGTGCGGATGCCGTTTTGCGCCGCAGTCAGCACCAGTTCGCCGAGTTCCTCATAACGATACGCATCGTCGCGTCCAATCCCTGGCAGGCTGGGGTAATGAACCGCGTCCTCCAGGTGCAAATAAAGTTCCTGATAGCCCCACTCGGCGTAGCGGGGCAGCAGTTTTTTCAGGAAATCCAGGCGCTCGACCTGCCGGGCAAGGTCCCACTGAAAGGCGCGAATCATATTGCAGGCTCCGCGCGCTTCAGGTGAATCAGCCGCGCTTTTGCTTGATCAGCTGCTCGAGCTTGACGATGTCGGCGGCAAAAACGCGGATGCCCTCGGAAGTTTTTTCCGTGGCCATGGCGTCTTCATTCATGGCGAAGCGGAAACCCTTTTCATCGAATGACACTTTCGTGAGCTCGGCGGATTTTGCCTTCGCCGGATCGAGCTTGCGGGCGAGTGGATCAGTGCTCGCCTTGAGTTCAGCCAGCAATCCGGGGCTGATGGTGAGCAGGTCGCAACCGGCGAGTTCGGTGATCTCGCCCTTGTTGCGGAAGGACGCGCCCATCACCTCGGTCTGGTAGCCGAATTTTTTATAGTAGGTGTAAATTTGAGTGACGGAGACCACGCCGGGGTCTTCGGTTGGGGCGTAATCTTTGCCGGTGCTCTTCTTGTACCAGTCGAGAATGCGGCCGACAAACGGCGAGATCAGTCTGATATTGGCATCGGCGCACGCGACCGCTTGGGCGAAAGAGAAGAGAAGTGTGAGGTTGCAGTTGATTTTTTCCTTCTGCAGCAATTCCGCGGCTTTGATGCCTTCCCAAGTGGAGGCCAGTTTGATCAGGATGCGTTCGCGGGGAATGCCGGCCTTTTCATAGAGGCCGATGATTTCGCGGGCCTTGGCAATCGAGCCGTCGCGATCAAACGAAAGGCGGGCGTCCACTTCGGTTGAGACCCGGCCGGGCACGATTTTCAGGATTTCGCGACCAAAGAGAACGAGCAATTCGTCGATGACTTTTTCCGTGGAGGCGGAAGCTCCCGCATCCTTGATCGCCTGGTCGAGCAGGTGGGCGTAGCCCGGCATCCCGGCGGCCTTGAGGATCAGGCTGGGGTTGGTGGTCGCGTCCCGCGGCGCGTACTCCTTCATGCTGGTGAAGTCGCCGGTGTCGGCGACCACGACGGTGAATTGTTTGAGCTGATCGAGCTGCGTGGGAGTACTCATATTTTGGGGATTTGCAGGGACGATAAAAGAGGTGGGTGGGCTCGCAAATAGTTTTTCATCCATTCAATGCCGCCCGCTTCATTGTCGAAAGCGCCATCGAGCTGCGATTCGAACGCGGCGTCGAGTGTGCGCTTGAATTGCGGGCCGGGTTGATAGCCCAAGGTGATCAGGTGTCGGCCGAGCACGATGGGTTTAGGGGCGGCGTGCTCCAGTTCCAGCCGCTGCGCGGCGGTCCTCATGTGCTCGATGCGGACGATCGTTTCCCGTGGAATCAACGGAGGCCGGCCAAAGTGATCGGCCAGCATCACCGCGATGAGATGATCAATGGTCGCCGGGGCGATTTTTTTCGCCAGCCGGCGCACCGCGGTGTCGCGAATCTCACTCTGTCCGTGGTGGTGCATGAGATGGTTCACGACGAGCGGACGGACGTAGGTGATCACATCGAGCGGCGTCCCGATGCGCTGAAGAAAAGCCTCGGCCATCGGCCCGCCGGCCGTCTCGTGTTCCATGCTAGTCCAGCGGAGCTGGCCGCGGCGTTCAAGCTGTTTGGTGGTGGTGGCCTTGCCAAAATCATGGGCCAGCACACTGAAGGAGAGAAGCCTGCGAGTGTGGGGCGAACCGTCGCGCCAGGTGGCGAGACCGACAAGGGCATCGAGGCAATGATTGGTGTGGGTCAGCACATCGCCCTCCGGGTGCCATTCGGGTTCCTGGGGAACGCCGTCGAGTGCAGCGATCTCGGGAAAATGTTTTAACCAGCCGGTTTGTTTGAGGACGACGATGCCGAGCGAAGGCTTGCTGGCTTTTGTCGCCCACTTGTCCCACTCGCCCCAGACGCGCTCGACCGGCAGCTCGGTGTAGCTATCCACAATCGAGCGGCAAAGCGCGGCCGTTTCCGGCGCAAGTGTGAGTTCGAAACGTGCGGCCAATTGAAAGGCCCGCAGGACGCGGAGCGGGTCTTCGGTGAAAGCCGCGCTGGTGTGGCGCAGGAGCTTGTTCTTCAGATCGCCGGCACCGTTATGGAAATCCAAAAGCTTGTTTTCGAATGGATCGTAAGCGATCGCATTGATGGTAAAATCACGGCGGGCGGCGGCCTCAACCTCGGTCAGCGAGGAGTCGGGGGTGACCGCAAACCCGCGGTGACCGACTCCGGTTTTCGATTCGCGACGCGGCAGGCTGAAATCGTATTCCATTCCGCCCAAACGAACCTTTAAAACCCCGAAACTGCGGCCGACCAGATCAGTCGGGCCAAAAGGTGCGAGCGCGCGGCCCATCGCCTCGTAGTCGAGATGAAAGACCTCGATATCGAAGTCCTTGGGTTCCAGTCCGAGCAGCCAATCGCGCACGCAGCCGCCCACGAGTCGCGGTCGTCCCCCGGCAGAGCGGAGGGCGGAAAGAGCGGCGAGGAGTGGCGGCGGGAGCTTCATGCTCGGGGCGATTGAAAGGCATTCCACGCAATGAACAGCCAGCCGAGGAGGAAGGCCAGGCCGCCGAGCGGGGTTATCGGCCAGATGAATTTGATCGGTCCTCCGAGCGAGAGAGAATAAAGCGATCCGGAAAACAGAATGATTCCAGCGGTCCAGCATCGCGCGGCCCACACGATTTTCCCTCCGACAACCGGCCATCCTGCGATAACGAGCAGAGCTATGGAATGGACGAGTTGATAAAGCACAGCTGTCTGCCAAGTGGGCAGGCTGGCCCGTGCGGTTAAGGTTTCCTTCAAGGCATGCGCACCGAACGCGCCCAGCGCCACCCCGGTAAACCCGAGGACACCGGCGGAGAGTGCGATCCAGCGAGGCGCAGTATTCATGGACGACGCCACTGTGCGTACTGCGGGCTCGAAAACAAACACATCCATGGGCCGGTGGTTCAAATGGGTCTCATTTACGTGTGCCAGCGGTTTATCGATCTCCCTTGATTGGTACGCTGATACAAAGCCTGTCTGGCTGAAGGCAGACTCTCGACCGCATATCAGCATTTATTGGCGGGATTAATCTGAGAAAAAGAGCCCATCGCCGACAATCGGGACATTTAATTTGGGGTGAGGGTAAAATTCGTGAAATTTGCTTGGTGTAAGCCCCGACTTTTAAGGAATTAAGGTGATCATCCGGCGGTTTTAAGAAATGTGAAGGGTTCGGGGTTGACAGGGGGTGGGGGAATCCTTCCCTTTGGCCCCTTTCCGCAAATGAAAACCTATCTGGCCAAGAAAGAGACTGTGCAGCCCAAGTGGTATTTAATCGATGCCGAAGGCAAAGTGCTGGGCCGTCTCGCAGTTAAAGCCGCGAATATCATCCGTGGCCGTCACAAAGCAACCTACACGCCCCACGTCGACACCGGCGATTATGTGGTCGTCATCAACGCGAGCAAAGTCGTCCTTACTGGTAAGAAGGAAGAAGCCACCGAGTACATGTCGTTCTCCGGCTATGTCGGCGGCGAAAAATATCGCAAGCTCACCGAGGTGCGCGTGAAGAAGCCCGAATTTATCGTGATGCAGGCCGTCAAGGGCATGCTCCCCAAGAACCGTCTGGCGAGAACGATGCTGACCAAGCTCCGCGTTTTCCCTGGCGCCACCCACGATCACGAGGCCCAGAATCCCGTTAAGCTTTAAAGTCATCCCATGAGCGCTGAATCAACCGTTTATCTCGGCACCGGCCGTCGCAAGACCTCCACCGCCCGCGTCCGCATCGTTGCCGGTTCCGGCCAACTCTCGGTCAATGACCGCAAGTTCGAAACCTATTTCACGCACGATAACTTCGTGCGCCGGGCCATTGCCCCGCTCGTGACGGCGGACAGCAAGGATAAGTTTGATGTCATGGTGAATGTTGCCGGCGGCGGCATCAGCAGCCAGTCCGGAGCGGTGGCCCACGGCATCGCCCGCGCCCTCTTGAAATTCAACCCTGAGCTGCGCGTCACGTTGAAGAAGGCCGGCCACCTTACCCGTGACCCGCGCGAGAAAGAGCGCAAGAAGCCCGGGCAGCCGGGCGCCCGCAAGCGCTTCCAGTTTTCCAAGCGTTAATCGCGAGACTGGAATCAAATTCACTCGAAGCGGAGAGCCCCACGGCCTCCGCTTCTTTTTTTGGCAGACGAAACTTCTCGATTCCCCCGGTGGACTTACTAATTCTACATCTTCCCTAAATGAATGTCGGCGTTGTCGGCGCGTCGGGTTATTCCGGCGAAGTTCTGGTCAAGCTCCTCCTCGGTCACCCGCAGGTTAAACTGTCTGTTGTCACCTCACGGCAGCATGCCGGCAAGACGGTGGCCGCGGTGATTCCGGCCTTGCGTGGTACGGCGGCGGACCAGCTGAAATTCAGCGAATCAGATCCCACCGCCCTGGCTGCGCGGAAGGATATCGACTTGTGGTTTCTGGCCCTGCCCCATGGCGCCGCGGCGGATTTTGCCAAAGCACTGCTGCCGGCGGGCCGCAAAGTCATTGATCTGAGTGCTGATTTCCGGATCGCAGAACTGGCCGTTTATGAAAAATATTACGGCTCTCATCACGCGCCCGAGCTGTTGTCGCAGGCCCGGTTTGTCCTGCCCGAGCTGACTGATCCCAAATGGAAGCAGGAACTCCAGTTGGCGGCCGCACCCGGTTGCTACCCAACAAGTGTGTTGGTGCCACTGGCGCCCCTGCTCAAGGCGGGCATCATCACGCGCGACCACATCGTTGCCAATTCCTTCAGCGGGGTAAGCGGAGCCGGGAAAAAGGCGGAGGAGCAATATCTTTTTGTTGAGCGGGCCGAAAGCGCCAAGGCCTATGGCCTAGCCAAGCACCGGCATCTCGCGGAAATCGAGGAACAGCTCTCCGCTTTCGCAGGCGGGAAAATTGTGGTGCAGTTTAATCCTCATTTGGCGCCGATGCGTCGCGGGATTGCCACGACGATCACGGTGCCGGCAGCAAAAGGTGCTACGATCGAAACTCTCTACACTGCCTGGCGCAACGCATACACCGGGCGGCCTTTCGTCTCCATTTTAACGTCCGGTGAAACGCCCGACACCGCCTATGTCACTGGTACGAACCGGGTGGATGTTTCCGCCGTGCATGATGCGCGGACCGGCAATTTTGTCATCACCTCAGCCTTGGACAACTTGGTCAAAGGCGCCAGTGGGCAAGCCGTCCAAATCATGAATCTGTGGCTGGGCTTTCCCGAGACTTCAGGTTTGATTTAATCTAATTTCGACCGTCGCAGCGCATCCAGCTTCCCCTAATGACACAATTGATCGTTACCCTTGACAGCGCCGGCATCACTGATGTCTCCGGCTTTGAAGCCGCGGGCGTCGCCTGCGATATTCGCGAGAAAAACGATCTCAAGCGCCTCGATCTTGCGCTGCTGTTTTCGCTCCGTCCTTGCACGGCCGCCGGCACATTTACCAAGAACGCCGTCAAGGCCGCTCCGGTGATCCTTTGCCAGAAACACCTCGCCGATGGCGGCTCCTTCCACGGCATCATCGCCAATTCCGGCAACGCCAACGCTTGCACCGGTCCTGAAGGGCTGCGCGATGCGCAGGCCACGGCCCAACGGGCGGCCGCTTCGCTTAATCTCAAGGCTTCCTCGTTTTTTGTCTGTTCCACCGGGCGTATTGGCCAGCCGATGCCCATGGAACGTCTCCTGAAGGGCCTGGAACGCGCCGTGACCGAGAAAGGCCGGACGCCGGCCCATGGCAAAAAAGCGGCTGACGCAATTCTGACGTCCGACACAAAACCCAAGACGGTGACCGTGAGCTTTACCTATGATGGCAAAAAACACGTCGTGGCCGGCATTGCCAAGGGCGCGGGTATGATCCAGCCCAACATGGCGACGATGCTGGCGTTCTTGGCGACGGATTTTTCCGTGCCACGCAGTTTTCTGCAGAAAACGCTCTCGGAAGCTGTCACGGGCACGTTCAACTGTATCACGGTCGATGGGGACATGAGCACCAACGACACCGTGCTGATGCTGGCGAACGGCCATTCCGGTGTCAGTGTCGGCGACAAGAGCCCGCGCGAACTGCGCGTGTTGTTTGCCGAAGCTGTGTGGAAGGCCTGCGAAGCGCTGGCCGACAAAATCGTCTCCGATGGCGAGAAGATCACCAAGGTGGTTGAAGTGAAAGTAACCGGCGCGGCTTCCGGTGAGGATGCTGAGAAAGTTGCTCGGGCGATCGGGAATTCCCTGCTGGTTAAATCGTCCTGGTATGGCGAAGACCCCAACTGGGGTCGCCTGGCTGACGCGGCCGGCTACGCCGGGGCCAAGCTGATCGAAAGCAAACTCGACATTCTCTACAATGACACACCCGCGATGACCGCCGGCAAACCCCACGCCGAATTGAAACCCAAGTGGAAGGAGATCGTGAAGGCGCGCCGCTTCACCATCACCCTCAATCTCCATCTTGGCAAAGCCACGTTTCGCCTGCTCGCGACGGACCTGACGGACGGTTACGTGAATTACAACAAAAGCGAGTAAGTCGTCGGAGCCGGGCGGAAGTTACATTCAGGTCCGGCCTGATATTTGCTGCATTTTGTTAGTGAAATCTGCGCGCATTGCCTTAACAAATTTCTCCATCCGAAAATTGATGAAAGCGTTTTGCCTCCATGTCCCCTGCTCCTGATCGCCTCATGGACGTCTCCGAGCTCATTGCTAAAGCGCGTGTACTACTCGAGGCCCTGCCTTACATTCAGGATTTCCACGGTTCGACGTTCGTCGTCAAGTACGGCGGGAGTTTCATGGACGATCCGGACCCCACGGTGCGCACGAGTGTAGCGACCGATATCGCCTTTCTCGCGGCCGTGGGCATCAATGTCGTGGTGGTCCACGGCGGCGGCAAGGCGATCAACCGCGCCATGGACAGCGCCGGATTGAAGGCCAATTTCGTCAACGGTCTGCGAATTACGGATGAGGCCACCATCGCGATCGTGAAGAAAACCCTCGATGAGGTGGTCAACAAGGATGTCTGCGACACGCTTGCCTCTGTGAAAGCCCGCCCAAAGGGACTGCCGGGCGACAGTGTCATCGTCTGCAACAAACTCAGCGTCGACGACGACGGCAATCCCTGCGATCTCGGTTACGTCGGTGATGTGACCGAGGTGAAGGTGAAACTCATCAAGAAGGAGATCGCCGATGGTTTTATGCCGGTTATTTCGCCTGTGGCCGAGGGCTACGATGGCAAACCCTACAATGTGAACGCGGACACCGTAGCCGGTCGCGTGGCCAGCGCGCTTCGCGCCCGCCGGCTCGTTTATATGAGCGACGTGCCGGGTCTCCTTGCCGATCCAAAAAACCCCGAAACTTTGATCTCAACCGTCAAGGTGGGGGAAGTGGAGGCTTTGAAAAAAAGTGGCGTGATCGACAAGGGCATGCGTCCCAAGGTGCAAAGTGCCGTGCGCGCGTTGGAAGAAGGCGTGCAACGCGTCCATTTTGTGGACGGACGCATGCCGCACAGCCTGCTGTTGGAAATTTTCACCGACAAGGGCGTGGGGACGGAAATCGTGCACGGCTGACGGAATTAGGAAGTCAGATTTACGAATTACATGCATGGCGCTGTCTTTGCCGCGTGCGCATTAGTTTGAACCGTCCTGCAAATCGTAGATCGTAAATCCAAAACATGTCCCAGCCTTCCATCGTTCGCACCAACACCGCCGAGCTCTACGACGCGTACGTCATGAAGAACTACGGCCGCCCGGCGCTGACCCTGGTGCGCGGGCTGGGTGTGTCCGTATGGGATGACACCGGTCGTGAATACCTTGATTTCACCTCGGGCATCGCGGTGGCAGCGCTCGGGCATTGTCACCCGGTGTGGGTGGAGGCCATTCGTCAGCAGGCGGGGGAACTGATCCACACCAGCAATCTTTTCCGGAATCCCAATCAGGGCGAACTTGCCCGGCGGTTGGTGCAGCAGGCGGGGCCGGGGCGCGTCTTTTTTTGTAATAGCGGCACGGAAGCCAATGAGGGTTTGATCAAGCTCGCTCGCCTCCACGGCATCCGGAAATCCGGCGAGGAAGGCAAATGCATCAAGATTCTGTGCGCGAAAAACGCGTTTCACGGCCGCACCTTCGGGGGCATGAGCGCTACGCCGCAGGAAAAAATTCAGAAGGGCTTTCGTCCGCTGGTGCCCGGCTTTGCGTTTGGTGAATTGAACAATCTACAGAGCTTCGTGGATCTGGTGGATGATCAGACTGCGGCAATTTTCCTCGAGACCATTCAGGGTGAGGGCGGGGTCGTTCCCTGCACGGATGAATTTCTCTGGGGCCTGCGCCAGCTTTGCGACCAGCACAACCTGCTGCTCATGCTCGACGAGGTGCAGTGTGGCATCGGGCGGACGGGGACGTTTTACGCCTTCCAAAATTCCGGCATACGGGCCGACGCGATCGGCATGGCCAAGGGATTGGGCGGTGGCTATCCGATGGGTGCCATCTGGGCAGCCGAGAAAAACGCGGAACTGTTTCAGCCGGGTTCGCATGGCTCGACCTTTGGCGGTACGCCGCTGGCGTGTGCTGCGGCACTGGCCGTGCTCGATGTCATGGAACGGGAAAATCTGCTGCAAAAGGTGCAAACCAACGGAGCCGCGTGGCGGACGCAGCTGGAGAAGCTTTGGGTGGATTTCCCCCAGCAGGTGAAGGCGATTTCGGGCCGCGGCTACATGATCGGTTTGGTTTTGCACAGCGAACCGCCGCCTTTTGTTGCGGCGTTGCGGGACGAAGGGCTGCTTGCCGTGGCCGCCGGTGGGAACACGATTCGCCTGCTGCCCCCGTTGATTGCGACGCCAGCGCAGCTGGACCGGGCCATGGTCATCATCCGGTCCGTTCTTCACGCAAAAAAATAATTCTCGTCTGGTAAGCGTCGCGCAAAAAAATCGCCGCGGGGCGCGGACGATTTCACTGGGACTTCATCGTGGTTTCACGATGGCTTCATGATCACGGTATAAAATGGGTGGATGAAATTGATCCACCGCTGGCGGTTTGTTCTGGGCCTGGTTTGTGCCCAGGCGAATCCGCTGTGGGCCTTCACTCAGGAAGTGTATGTGTGGCAGCGGCAATTTTCTCCGGTAGTTTATCAGGCCCTCGAGGCGGTGCGCAGCGACACAGACGGATATGCAGTCCTGGCGGCCGAGGTGAGCTGGGAAAAAAACCGGCCGAGATTGTTTCGATCAAATGTGGACTACACCGCGCTGGCTGCCAAGGGCCGGCCGGTAGGGCTGGTGCTGCGCATCGGACCGTATGCCGGTCGATTCGCGTCCGATGATGAGCCGGCGCGGTATCTGGCTGGCGTGGTTGACTCGTTGTTGAGCGCTGCGAGAACGAACGGACTGGAGCCGGCGGAGCTGCAGATCGATTTCGATTGTGCCTCTTCGAAACTGGCGGGCTATCGGCTCTGGCTGGCAGCGCTGAAGCTCGCGGCGGGTTCGACTAAAATTGTGTTTACCGCGTTGCCGGACTGGCTGGGGCGGGAGGATTTTCCGGCTCTGGCCCGTACAGCGGATGGCTATGTCCTCCAAGTTCACTCGTTGGAAAAACCGGCGGGACCGGAGCAGGTGTTCCAATTGTGCGATCCAGACCGTGCGTGGGCGTGGATTGCCCAGGCCGCGCGCATCGGAGTTCCGTTCCGGGTCGCGCTGCCAACTTATGGTTATCGGCTCGCTTTCGATGTGACGGGAAAGTTTATCGCATTGTCCGCCGAGGGACCGCCCGTCGCTTGGCCGGCGAATACGCAGCTACGTAGTGTAAGAGCGGATGCTTCCACCGTGGCAAAGCTGGCCCAAAGATTGGGTGAAGCCCGACTTGAGGGTTGCACTGGAATAATCTGGTTTCGCCTCCCGGTCACGGGTGACCAGTTGAACTGGGAGCTCTCTACTTTGAAAGTTGTGCTGCGTGGAGCGGTGCCGGTATCGCAGCTGGTGGCTGACGTGATTTGGTCGGCGGATGGATTGGCGGAAGTCAGCCTCGTCAATCGCGGCGAGCGGGATGAGCTCCTGCCGTCAAAGATTGGGGTCCGGTGGGCGGATGATGGGCGCGTGATTGTCGCGGATGGGTTGAGCGGTTACTCGCCGTTGTCCGACCGGGCGCGGGCTGGAGTCATGGTGCTGTCGGCCAAGCCGGCGCTGGCAGAGGAGCGGATCGCTCCGGGGCGGAGCCGCAAAATTGGCTGGATTCGATTTTCCCATGAAATTCCCCTCACGCTTCAACTCACCGCGTTTCCTTAGCTTGGGCGCGCTCGTTTTTTTCGGTGCAAGCAGGCTGGTCGCTTGTGGACCGGATTTTCCCAACCGTTATCTGGATCGACCCACGCAAACCATGCTCGCGGCCCCGGAAGGTTACTTCGCCGTGGAGATTGAGCGGCTGGCGCCGGCTCCGCCGTGCGCAGCCGCTGCGCCGGATGCGGAAACCAAGGAAGACACGCGCGAGGCGGACGAACTGCGTCTGGCTTTGAGCCAGCGTGGTGAATCTGGCGTGCGGGTGGAACAAATTGTGGCTGCCTATCAAAATTACCGGACGCAGCAGCGCAAATGGACGGAAGACAATTCTGCCGCCAAACCGGCAAAGATCCCGGCCGGGTTGCCCCCCGAGTTTGCGCATTATCTGGCCGGCGCGGCGGCTTGGTATGAAGACGATCTGGCGGGTGCGGGAGCCGAATGGAGGGCGGTGTTGGCGCTGCCGGAGGGAGAGCGGCATTACCGGTCGACGTGGGCGGCCTACATGCTGGGCCGGAGCGTGGAAGGGGATTTTCCGCCGGAAGAGGCGCAGCGTTGGTTCGTCGAACTGCGCCGCCTAGCGCACTCTGGATTTGCCGACTCGATCAATCTGGTCGGTGCCAGTTACGGGGTGGAGGCCCATTGGGCGCTGGCCTTGCAGGATTACGCCCGGGCGATTAGCCTTTATTTGGATCAATATGCCACCGGCGACGAGTCGGCCTATGCTTCATTGCGGGTGGTCGCGGCCGCTGCGGCGAAGAGTGATGAAAAACAAAAATGCGAAATTGCCCGCGAGCCCCGTGCACGGCGGGTGCTGACGGCTTGGTTTTTGGCGCGCTTCGTTTCAAGTTATGATGCCGCGCCGGACGCGGCACCCTTGCGAGCTTGGACTGCAGCACTGGCGAGGGAAAAGGTGCAGGACGTCGCTCACGCGGATCGTCTCGCGTGGCTGGCCTACGAAGCCGGGGACTTCGATCTGGCGAGGACTTGGGCGGGGCTCGCTTTAAACACTTCGCCGGAGACACATTGGGTCCGGGCCAAACTTGCATTGCACGACAACCGGCTGTGCGAAGGAGCGCGGGAACTTGGTGGTGCGGCCGCGGCGCCGGAACTCGCCGCGATTTATCGCTCGACGGTGTTGGGTGAGCTCGGGCGCGTGGAACTTGCGCTGGACCGGCGGGAGGCGGCGCTGACGGCCTGGTTGGACGGGGCGCATTGGGAAGACGCGGCGTATGTGGCGGAGCGGCTCCTGACGATCGATGAACTGAAAATATTTCAGTCCCGGTATTGTCCGGCAATGCGACCCTTGTACGAACCCTATAATGGCGAGCTCGTCAGGCCGGAGACCGTGAATTCAAATCAGGCCGCGCGCCGCGGCTTTCGGGAAGATCCTCAAGGTTCATTGCAAACGGAGCTGGCCGAACTGCTCGCCCGACGGCTAGTCCGGGCCGGGCGGGTGCAGGAAGCGAAAGTTTATTTCTGCGGGAAAAACCGGGCGATCCTCACGGCCTACGTGAAGGACGTCCAAGCAGGATTCAACCTGACTTTGTCGCCGAAAAAAAGGGCGCGGGCTTTCTGGCGCGCGGCCCAGCTGGTGCGCGCAGAAGGCATGGCTTTGATGGGTGCTGAACTGGAACCAGATTTTGCAATCTGGGACGGATCCTTTTCGGGTTATGGTGCGGGCAGTGAGCGCCTGAAGCAGGCGGGTGACCGGTTCGCGCCCACCAGCCAGGAGATTGAGCGTCTCGGGAGTATCGCGGTACCAGCCAAGCGGTTTAGCTACCGTTATCGTGCGGCGGATCTGGCGTGGTGGGCGGCGGCACTTCTGCCCAACGACAACGATGAGACCGCCGCCATTCTCAACACCGCCGGAGGGTGGTTGAAAAGCCGCGATCCGGTGGAGGCCAATCGATTTTACCAGGCACTGGTGATCCGGTGTGGACGCACGGAGCTGGGCAAGGCATCGGCGGAGCTGCATTGGTTTCCCTCGGATGCTTCGTCCGGGTGACTCAGTGGCTGCGGGAAAGCGCTGTAACGGGAAAGTTTCCGCTGCGGCGCATTTTTTCCCTCGTCCGCTGCGGCGCGAGTGTTTTAGGCTGACCCTTTCCATGAAGCATTTCCTCAAAGAGACAGACTTCACGCGGCAACAGGTCAGTGAAGTTTTTGCGCTGGCCCGGGAGCTCAAACAACAGCGTGGTCGCAAGCCCTCCTCAGTGCTGGCGCAGCAGACCTGGGCGATGATTTTTTCCAAGTCCAGCACGCGCACCCGCGTCTCGTTCGAGGTCGGCATCCATGAACTGGGCGGAAATCCGCTTTTCCTGAACAAGAATGACATCCAGCTCGGACGCGGTGAAACAATTGAGGACACCGCCAAGGTCCTGTCGCGATTTGTGCATGGTCTGATTGTGCGGACATATGCGCACAGCGAATTGGAAAGGCTCGCCGCCGCCGGTTCGGTGCCGGTGGTGAATGCCCTCACGGATTTCCTGCATCCCTGCCAGATTTACACCGACGCATTTACGGCCGCGGAACGCTGGACGGCGCCCGGTGGTGATTTGCTCGCGTCGCTCAAGGGCCGGAAGATCGCGTTTCTCGGGGATACGGCGTGCAACATGGCGAACTCTTGGATTCTGGGCGCGAACCTCTTTGGCATGAAGATTTCACTGGCCGGTCCGGTCGGTTACGCTCCCGGGACGGAACTCGATGCGCTGCTCGCGCAGGAAGGATTTTCCGGCGGCTATCATTTCACCCACGATCCTTTTGCGGCGGTCAAGGATGCCGACATTGTCTACACGGATGTGTGGGTCAGCATGGGCAAGGAGGAGGAAACCAAGGAGCGCATCCAGACGATGACCCCCTACACGGTGACGGGAGAAATTTTTGCCGCCGCTAAGCCGGACGCGCTGTTCATGCATTGTCTGCCGGCGCACGCGGGGGAAGAGGTGACGCAGGAAGTGCTCGACCATCCGCGCTGTGTGATTTTTGACGAAGCTGAAAACCGTCTGCATGTGCAGAAGGCCATCATGGCGATGCTGGTGCAGGCGCGCGGCTGAGGCGGCCTATTGCTCGAGAATCAGGGTCACCCGGTTGGGCTGGATCTTCTGAAAATTTCCGGTCGTAAGATTACCGTCGTCGAGCTTGGCATCGATCTCGGCCAGCTGCGCGTCGTCGCAGGTGAAGTTGGTGATGGAAATTCCGGCGGTGATGCCGAAATTACCCTTGTCCCAGTTCCACTGGCCGCCGATGACTGTGATGGACTGCCAGGTGCTGGTCTTGAAATCGCCGTTCATTGATACCGGCGTGGTCGGCACCACTCCGGCTGCAACATTGTTCGGCCAGGTGCCATTCTGCGTGTTGTAGATTTCGAAGGCCTGGGCGAAGATCCGGAAATCATTTGTGGTGCGGCTGTTTTGCGAGGCACGTTGGACGCGAAGGTAGGCGGGGATGGCCAGCGCCGCGAGAAGGCCGATGATGACCACGACGACCATGATTTCAACGAGCGTGAATCCACGCGCGCGGGAGGGACTGAACCATGGTTTGGCCGGCCTCATCAGTATGAGACTAGCTCATGCGGGGTGGTGCGGAAACACAATCTTCGTGGGGTTAATATGCCGTAAATTATGGATTTTAACTTTGCGCGACGGGAGTGATTATCAACACTCAGTTTCAATTATGAAGATCGTACTCGCATACTCCGGTGGTCTCGACACCTCCGTCATCGTCAAATGGCTCAAGGAAACCTACGACGCGGAGATCGTCACTTTTGCCGCTGACGTTGGTCAGGAGGAGGAACTGAAAGGCCTCGATAAGAAGGCCAAAAAAACCGGTGCCTCCAAGCACTACACGCTCGATTTGGTCGAAGAGTTCGCCCGGGATTACATCTATCCGATGATTCGGGCCAATGCGATTTACGAGGGCCAGTATTACCTGGGCACCTCGATCGCCCGACCGCTCATAGCCAAGGCCCAGGTTGACATTGCGCGCAAGGAAAACGCCGACACGGTGGCGCACGGAGCCACCGGCAAGGGCAACGACCAGTGTCGCTTTGAGCTGACTTACATGGCGCTCGCACCTGATCTGCAGATTATCGCCCCGTGGAAACTGGAAAACTATCGCGCCGAATTTCCCGGCCGCGCCGAGATGATCGCCTATTGTGCAAAACACAAAATCCCCGTCGAGGCTTCGCTGAAGAAGCCGTATTCGATGGACCGCAACCTTCTCCATATTTCCTACGAAGCCGGCATCCTGGAGGATCCGTGGTTCGATCCGACGACCGAGGCAAACAAAGGAATGTTCAAGCTTTCGGTTTCGCCGGAAGACGCCCCGGACAAGGCGGAATACGTCGAGCTCGATTTCGAGCAGGGCAACTGCGTCGCGGTCAATGGCAAGAACCTTTCCCCTGGTGGCGTGCTCAAGACGCTCAACAAACTCGGCGGCAAGCACGGCATCGGGCGCGTGGATTTGGTCGAGAATCGTTTTGTCGGCATGAAGTCCCGCGGAGTTTATGAAACCCCGGGCGGCACGATCCTCATGCAGGCGCATCGTCAGGTGGAATCGTTGACGATGGATCGCGAAGTGCTCCATTTGCGCGACGGCTTCATTCCAAAATACGCCGAGCTGGTTTACAACGGCTTTTGGTTCGCACCGGAGCGCGAGATGTTGCAGGCCATGATCGATGAGAGCCAGAAATTCGTGACGGGTACGGTCCGGCTCAAACTCTACAAGGGCAATATCATTACCTGCGGCCGCAAATCGAAATACTCCCTCTACGACGACAAGATTGCCTCCATGGAAGGCGTCAAGAGCTGGTACAACCAGAGCGATGCGACGGGCTTCATTCGGCTCAACGGCCTGCGGCTCCGCGCGCGCAACCTCGCGCAAGGCGGCCCCAAGATTTAAACGAGTATGTTCTTCCAGCGAACGCCGCAGCTTTCAAGCCGCCGCGTCACGCAGAGTTCATAAGATTTCAGCGACAAGCCGGTCCGCACGGGACCGGCTTGCTATTTGGCGGATGATTCCCCCCTAAATTTTAAGCGGCAGGACCGGGAAACGATTTTCCTCAGAAAAGTTTCCCCGCCACGACGCCCACGGCGGTGATCGGGCCGGAATCGCCCAGCCCGTCAATCGCCCGGTCGGCTTTTTTCATCGTCGATTGCACGCTCAGGTAAAGGCCGTCGTCGTTGATCAGCTTGCCGAGGGTGCCTTCGCCTTTGGCCAGTTTGTCGGAGACCTCGCGGAGATTACCCACGGTGACTTTGAGGCTATTTGCAGTGGGTTCGTCGTAGAGCAGCACGCCCAGGGCGCCTTTACCGCTCTTGACGTCGGCCACGATGCCCTT